>NZ_JBFUMD010000568.1:0-2236 GCF_054049555.1 Nocardioides sp. P5_C9_2 | reverse complement strand
CGGCTCGCCCGGCGCGACTGGCGGCAGCCGACACCCCGGTCGCGCCCCCCGCTGTCGCGCGCCGCCAGTACCCGGCGGGGCTCGTGTGACCCGACGACCGACCCGTCCACCCTGACCTCAGGCCGGTCAGCCGTCCGCGATGATCCCGACCAGCGCCGGCAGCGCGCCGACCAGCGTGGCGACCAGCGCGTCGCGTCCCATCACGGAGGGGTCCTGCGCCCAGGTCAGCACGGTCTCCTCGACCAGCGCCGACCAGCCGCGGACCACCAGCCGGGTCGCGGGGTCGTCGCTGAGGTGCTCGCCCAGCGAGTCCTCGCGGAAGATCCGGTCGGTGAGCGCGGTCCGCGCCTCCTCGTAGATCGCCCGCAGGTCCTCGCTGCCACCCGCGGCGGCCCGGACCAGCGACCGGTAGCCGGCCAGGTTGGCCAGCACGTAGTCGACGTACACGCCCACCGACGCCGCCAGCCGCTCCAGCGGGTCGCCCGAGGAGGGGGGCGCGGCCTGCTCGACGAGGTCCTCCACGGCGTGCCGGATGACGGCCTCGCGGAAGTCCTGCTTGCTGCCGAAGTAGTGGTAGAGCAGCCCCCGCGACACCCCGGCCTCCTCGGCCAGCACGTCGATGGAGATCTCCTCGACTGCCCGGGTGGCGAAGAGGCGGGTCCCGAGGTCGAGGAGCTGGAGGCGACGCTGCTCCGGGGAGAGCCGGACGCGCGGTGTGGGCGTGCTCACCCGCCCCACCTTATTGACGGATATTCAACAGCGCCAGTACGTTCGACGACATGAGCACTCCCGCCGCACGGCCGCCCCTCCCGACCGCGGTCACGCACCTGGTGGTCGGCGCCGGCTTCGCCGGCCTGGGCATGGCGATCAAGCTCGACGAGGCGGGCGAGACCGACTTCCTGGTCATCGAGAAGGACGCGGACGTCGGCGGCACCTGGCGGGCCAACACCTATCCGGGCGCCGCGTGCGACGTCCCCAGCCAGCTCTACTCGTTCTCCTTCGCGCCCAACCCCGACTGGACGCGCTCGTTCTCCCCGCAGCCGGAGATCCACGCCTACCTGCGCCGGGTCGCCCGGGAGTCCGGGGTGCTCGACCGCTTCGCGTTCGACACGATGCTCGAGGAGGCGCGCTACGACGAGGACGCCCAGCGCTGGGTGGTGCGCACCAGCCGCGGCGAGGTCACCGCCACCACGCTGATCACCGGCTCGGGCGGCCTCTCGGAGCCCAGGCTGCCGGAGATCGACGGCATCGAGGACTTCCGGGGCGAGCTCTTCCACTCCGCCCGGTGGGACCACGACGTCGACCTCACCGGCACGCGGGTCGCGGTCATCGGCACCGGCGCCTCGAGCATCCAGCTGGTCCCCGAGGTGGCGAAGGTCGCCGCGCACGTGGACGTCTACCAGCGCACCGCGCCGTACGTGATCCCCCGCACCGACCGGGCCTACACCCGCGCCGAGCGCTCCCTGCTCCGCCGCGTCCCGGCAGTGCGGCGGGCCTACCGGACGGCGACCTACTGGGGCCGCGAGTCCTACGTCCCGGCCTTCGTGCGCGAGCCCCGCCTGGCACTGCCGGCCAGGAAGGCCGCCCTCCTCAACATCGCCCGCGGCATCCCCGACCCCGCCCTGCGGGCTGCGGTCACCCCCGACTACGAGATCGGCTGCAAGCGCATCCTGATCAGCAACGCCTACTACCCCGCGCTGGCCCGCGACCACGTCGACGTCGTCACCGACCCCATCGCCCGGATCACCGGCGACGCGATCGTCACCGCCGACGGCACCGAGCGACCCGTCGACGTGCTCGTCGTCGCCACCGGGTTCCACACCACCGAGCAGCCGATCGCCGGGCGGATCCACGGCCGCGGGGGGCGCACCCTCGCGCAGGTGTGGGCGGACAGCGGGATGGCGTCGTACAAGGGCACGACCACGCACGGCTTCCCCAACCTCTTCCAGCTCGTCGGCGCCAACACGGGCCTCGGCCACTCCTCGATGGTCTTCGTCATCGAGAGCCAGATCGCCTACGTGCTCGACGCCCTCGCGACCATGCGGCTCCACCGGTACGCCGCCGTGGAGCCGCGCCGCGCCGCCCAGGACGCGTGGAACCGCGACCTCCAGCGCCGGATGGGGCGGACCGTCTGGTCGACCGGCGGGTGCGCCAGCTGGTACTTCGACGCGCACGGCCGCAACACCACGCTGTGGCCGCGCGCGACCTTCACGTTCCGCTCCCTGCTGTCCCGCTT
>NZ_JBFUMD010000567.1:0-2237 GCF_054049555.1 Nocardioides sp. P5_C9_2 | reverse complement strand
GCCACGTCCTGGGCCTGGTTGGTGGCGGCGGCGGCCAGGTCGGTGACCATGTCGAGGCCGTGCCGGTAGGGCAGCCACGGCGGCGCCAGGAGGTGGCGCACGTCGTGCGGCTCCCCGGTACGTCGATCGGCGCGGGCCCGCCGGGCGGCGAGCACCTGGCGCGGCCGCGAGTAGAGCGACAGCACGGCGGCGAGCTCGTCGAGCGCCTCGCCCACCGAGCGCACCGCCAGGAACCCCAGGACCCGGAGCAGGGAACCGAAGAAGAGGCGCACGACCTGCCAGGGCAGGCGCTTCGGGGAGGCGTTGGCCAGCAGCGTGAGCAGGGCGGCGCGCCGCTCCTGGTAGTGGGTGTGGCGTCCGGTGAGGGGGGTGCGCCGCACCCCGCGGTGGGCGGCCTCGGCGTGGAAGACCACGGCCGGCGGCACCACCAGCGTGGTGTGCCCGGCCTCGGCGGCCCGCCAGCCGAAGTCGATGTCGTTGCCGAAGATCGGCAGCTCGGGGTCCAGACCACCCAGCTCGGACAGCACGGTACGGCGTACGAGCATCCCGGCCGTGTTGACCGCCAGCACCGGGCGCACCTCGTCGTGCTGGCCCTGGTCGTACTCGCCGCGCTCGAGCCCGGTCTCGCGGTGACCGGTGCCGGTGATGGTCAGGCCCACCTCAAGGAGACGCTTCAGCGACGGCCACTCGCGCAGCTTCGGTCCCAGGATCGAGGCCTCCGGGTGCTCCTCGGCGACCCGCAGCAGCTGCTCGAGCGCGTCCGGGGCGGGCAGGCTGTCGTCGTGCAGCAGCCACACCCACTCGCCCTCCACCTCGGGCACGTGCTCGAGCGCGTGAGCCACGGCGGCGGGATAGCTGGTCGAGCCGGGCACCTCCAGGACGGCTTCGTCCTCGAGCACCCCGCGGAGCAGGTCGACGCTCTCGTCACGGCTGCCGGTGTCGACGGCGATGGCGCGGTCGACGGGGCGCGTCTGCGCCTCCAGCCCCTCGAGGACCGGCGGCAGCCACCGCGCCCCGTCATGGCTGACGAGAAGCACGGTGACGGTCACCGCAGCACCCTAGCGAGGGCCCGGTGAGGCCCGAAAACCTCGCTGGCACCGCCCCAGAAATGCGCGACGGGCCCGCTTGATCAGCGGGCCCGGGGCGCCTCGTGCATCAGACTGCGCGCTTCTTGAGCTTGCGGCGCTCCCGCTCGGAGAGGCCGCCCCAGATCCCGAAGCGCTCGTCGTTCATCAAGGCGGACTCGAGACAGTCGTCTCGCACCTCGCAGGTCAGGCAGACCTTCTTGGCCTCCCTGGTGGATCCACCCTTCTCCGGAAAGAAGGCCTCCGGGTCGGTCTGCGCGCACAGGGCGCGGTCCTGCCAACCCTGCTCTTCGGCTTCCGGCTCAAGGAGAAACAGTTCTGCTCTCATGGCTTTCGCCCTTTCGACCCTCGTGATGGAGCTCCTCGTCCCCGCGGGAAGAACACTGTGGGAGAAGAACACTGTGGGAATTACATGCCTGTCGTACGAGGAAGTCAAGCCCAGATCTGATATGGCCCGAACGGGCCATCAGGCCCCCCGATCGGGCGATCCACGGTAGGGCAAGGTATTCGCATGCAGAAGATCTCCGTGCTCTCCGGTGGTATGGGTGGAGCGACGTTCGTGCGTGGCCTCCTCCACGGGATCCGCACCGGCGCACTCCCCGGCGTGGCACCCGACGCGGAGGTGACCGTGGTCGCCAACACCGCCGACGACCTGTGGGTCCACGGCCTCAAGGTCTGCCCCGACCTCGACACAGTCATGTACACCCTCGGGGACGGCATCGACCCGGACCGCGGGTGGGGACGCCGCGACGAGACGTGGAGCACCAAGGAGGAGCTCGCGGCGTACGGCGTGGAGCCCACGTGGTTCGGTCTCGGCGACCGCGACATCGCCACCCACCTGGTGCGGACCCAGATGCTCGAGGCGGGCTTCCCGCTCTCCGCGGTGACCACCGCCCTGTGCCGGCGCTGGCAGCCGGGGGTCCGCCTGCTGCCGATGAGTGACGACCGGGTGGAGACCCACGTCGCGATCGCCGACCCCGACGAGCCGAGCGGCCGCCGGGTCGTGCACTTCCAGGAGTACTGGGTGCGCCTGCGGGCCGAGGTGCCGGCCGAGGCCGTGATCGTGGTCGGCCAGGACTCCTCGGCCGCCGGGCCGGGCGTGCTCGAGGCCATCGCCGGGACCGACCTTCTCGTGCTGCCCCCCTCCAACCC
>NZ_JBFUMD010000566.1:0-2246 GCF_054049555.1 Nocardioides sp. P5_C9_2 | reverse complement strand
GCTCCACCCGGTCCATGGCGTGGTTCTACCACCAACGACACCTCATCGGTACCACACCTAGGCTGGCGCCCATGGAGCTCGCCAGGATCGACCTCGATCCCCCCGACCCGCGGTCGGGCACCGCGCCGTACGAACAGGTCCGCGTGCAGCTCGCCGCCCGGATCCGCGACGGCCGACTCCCCGCAGGCAGCCGGCTGCCGACCGTCCGCGCCCTCGCGGGCGACCTCGGCCTGGCGGTCAACACCGTGGCCCGCGTCTACAAGGAGCTCGAGGTCGACGGCCTCGTGACCACCGAGGGACGGCGCGGCACCCGCGTCAACGGCACGGCCGCCACCCCGGCGACCGTGCGAGACGCTGCGGACGCCCTCGCCCTGGCGGCCCGCCGCGCCGGACTCACCCTGGCCGAGACCACCCGCCTCCTCGAGCAGGGCTGGTCGCGATGAGGTGGGTCGTCCACGGCGCCGGAGCGGTCGGCGGCGTCATCGGCGGGCACCTGCACCTCGCCGGGCTGTCCACCACGCTGGTGGCCCGGGGCGCGCACCTGGCCGCGATCCGCGACGGCGGGCTGCGGCTGGACACGGGCGACGGCATGCACCGCATCGTGGCCCCAGCCACCGACACCGCCGCCGAGGTGGAGTGGACCGACGACACCGTCGTGATGCTCGCCGTCAAGTCGCACCAGGCCGCCGCGGCCCTCGACGACCTCGCCGCACACGCACCGCCCGGCACCCCGGTCGTCTGCGCCACCAACGGCGTGGCGACCGAGCTCGCGGCCCTGCGCCGGTTCGCGGCGACGTACGCCGTGTGCGTGATGCTGCCGTCCACCCACCTCGAACCGGGGCTCGTCGTCGCGAAGTGCCACCCCGTGCCCGGCATCCTCGACGTGGGCCGCATCCCGGGCGGAACCGACGGGCACACGGCGTCGATCGCCGCCGACCTGCGCACCGCCGGCTTCGAGTCCGTGGAGCGCGACGACGTGATGGCATGGAAGCGTCGCAAGCTCCTGATGAACGTCGGCAACGGCGTCGACGCGTCGTTCGCCCCCGGCTCCGCGGCCGACGAGCTGGCCGAGACCGCCCGCCTGGAGGGCGAGCGCGTGCTGGCCGCTGCAGGACTCACGGTCACCACCGCCCGGGCCGACCGGGAGCGCCGCGGCGACCTGCTGCGTCGCCGCGAGGACCTGTCGCCGGCCGGCGGTTCGACCTGGCAGAGCCTGCGTCGCGGTACCGGGGACACCGAGGTCGACTACCTCGCGGGCGAGGTCGTCCTCCTCGGTCGGCTGCACGGCATCCCCACCCCGGCCTGCGAGGCCGTGGTGGCCGCCACCCGAGCGCTGACCCTCACCGGCGGGGAGCCGCGCACCCTGTCCRCCGCCGAGGTCCTCGCGACCCTGCCCTGAAGGGTCTGTGGATGAGCTCGCCCCGCTGTCGGTACGTCGTGCCAGTCTCCCTACGCACCACCACTGATCCCGGGAGCCGCTGACATGGACCACACCGACGACACCGCCCCGATGCTGGCCCGGGTGCGCAAGCTGCTGGCCAAGGCCGAGGACCCTGCCGCCACTCCGGCGGAGGCAGAGACCTACACGGCCAAGGCCGCCGCCCTGATGGCCGCCCACGGCATCGATCGCGCCCTGCTCGCCCTCTCTGACCCGTCCCTGGACGTGGTCGGCGACCTCGTCATCGTCGTGGAGCGCCCCTACGCCGCGGACAAGGCCGACCTGCTCGGCACCGTCGCGTCCGCCCTGGGGTGCCGCGGCGTGCGCCGCACCCGCTTCCCCGACGGCACCAAGGAGCTGTCCCTGCACCTCTTCGGCCACCGCCCCGACCTGCAACGGGTGGAGATCCTCTACACCAGCCTCCTCGTGCAGGGGCTGCACACCCTCACCCGCACGCCCGTCCCGTCCCACGACCACCCGGCGGCGTTCCGTCGCAGCTGGCTGGCCGGCTTCACCCGGTCCATCGGCGCACGGCTGGTCCGCGTCGAGACGGCCGCGGCCTCGGCAGCGGACGACCGGTTCGCCCGGCACGGCACGTCCAGCGCGATCGTCCTGGCCGACCGCTCGGACGCCGTCGAGGCCGCCCGCGACGCGACCTACCCCCATCTCGAGCAGGCCACGGCACGCAGGCTCTCGGGCTCCGGCGCCCGGGACGGGTGGAACGCCGGCCAGCGTGCCGATCTCGGCGACGCCCGCCTGCGCGGTGGGCGACGCTCCCTGCCCCGGGGATGACCGGACGCACGAAGGC
>NZ_JBFUMD010000565.1:0-2247 GCF_054049555.1 Nocardioides sp. P5_C9_2 | reverse complement strand
CTCCTCGGCCAGCCCGTCGAGCACCTGCCACGTCTCCTGAGCGAGGTCACGCAGCGCGGCCGGCACCTGCACGTCGTCCCAGGTGAGGGTGACCCGACGCAGCGAGGGGTCGATGAACTTGTGGACCTGCGCGATGTCGTTGGCCATCGCGGTCTTCACCGCGGTCAGGTCGAAGGCCTCGCCGATCGCGAAGACCGGCTGGGTCYAGTCGGCCAGCAGGTCGCCGTACCGGACGAAGCGGCGCTGCTCGCCGCGGGTCGCGCGCTCGGTGTGCAGCATCATGTTGATCCAGGCGGCCGTGCGGGTGACGTCGCCCTGGCGCTGGTCGTAGTACTGCTTCTTGCTGCCGACCACCTCGGTCACCGGCCGCAGCATCGTGATGTACGACGACGTCGCGTCGCAGCGGTCCGCGCAGGCGCGCCACAGCCCGAGGAACCAGGCCGCGCGAGGGTCCTTGACGACCAGCTCGTCGTGCTCGGCGAGCTGGGACTCCAGCCAGGTGGTGACCCGCTCGCGGGTGGCGTGGTCACCGCTGAGCCGACCGGCCTCCAGCCACGCCCGGGGGCGGGCGTCGGACACCTGGACGTTGCTGCGCGCGAGGAGCTCGGTGTGCAGGTCGACGACCCACTGCGGCTCGCCGAAGCCCTTGGGATTGGTGGCGTCCGCGGCGACCTCGGGCTGCGGCACGTGCAGCCCCAGGGTCTGGAGCGTGCCGCTCATGGTGCTGGTGCCGCTGCGGCCCGACCCGACCACGAACACGACCCGGCGACTCGACATGCGACGCACCCTATCGGGGAGCGGACGCGCTCCCGGGTTGGGCGGCGATCAGGTCGGCGTACCACTGGAAGGAGCGCTTGGGAGTGCGCACGAGGGTGTCGTAGTCGACGTGCACCAGGCCGAAGCGCTGGGAGAAGCCCTCGGCCCACTCGAAGTTGTCCAGCAGCGACCAGCAGTAGTAGCCGCGGACGTCGACGCCACGCTCGATCGCCTCGGCGACCGCGGTCAGGTGGCTGCGGAGGTAGTCGATGCGTGGCTGGTCGTCGACGACACCGTCCTCGTCGGGACCCATGTTGTAGGCGCACCCCGACTCGGTGATCATGATCGGCGGCAGGGCGGCGCGGTAGCGGGCGCGGAAGACGATGAGCCACTCGCGCAGCGCCTCCGGCACGACCGGCCAGCCGATGTCCGTGGTCGGGTGGCCGACGACGTCGCGCAGCTCGAAGGGCATGTCCGCGTCCTCGGGGGCAGCGGCGATCTTCATCGGGTTGTAGTAGTTGACGCCGTAGAAGTCGAGCGGCTGCCGGATGGTCGCCATGTCACCCGGCTCGGCCAGCCCGTCGAGGAGCGGGCCGAGGTCCACCGGGTAGCGGCCGAGCAGCATCGGCTCCAGGAACATCCCGTTCCACAGGCCGTCGTAGATCTTGCTCGCACCGACGTCGGCGTCGTCGTCGGAGGCCGGCCACACCGGCGCGTGGTTGTTGGCGCACCCGATGCTCGTCGCCCCCTGCCGACGCAGCTCGATGGCCGCCCGGCCATGCCCGAGCAGCATGTGGTGGGAGGCCCACAGGGAGTCGAACATCAGCGTCCGGCCGGGGGCGTGGACACCCAGGCCGTAGCCGAGCAGTGAGGCGACGTTGGGCTCGTTGACGGGGATCCAGTGCTCGACCCGGTCCACGAAGCGCTCACCGACCACGGCGGCGTACTCGGCGAAGCGGTCGACGGTCTCGCGGTTGAGCCAGCCGCCCTCGTCCTCGAGGGCCTGCGGGAGGTCCCAGTGGTAGAGCGTCACCATCGGGGCGATGCCGTGGGCGACGAGGGAGTCGAGGAGACGGTCGTAGAACGCGAGACCGGCCTCGTTGACCGTGCGCCCGTCGGGCATGATCCGCGACCACGACAGCGAGAGCCGGTAGCCGGGGGCGCCGAGCGCCTCCATCAGCGCGACGTCCTCCTCGAACCGGTGGTAGTGGTCGCAGGCGACCGCCCCGGTCGAGCCGTCGGAGACCCGCCCGGGCTCGGCGGTGAAGGTGTCCCAGATGCTGGGGCCGCGGCCGTCCTCGGAGGCCGCCCCCTCGATCTGGTAGGCAGCCGTGCTGGTCCCGAACCGGAAGCCCGACGGGAGCAGGGGGAAGGACCCGGGTGGATCACTCGTCACCGGATCCCTTGTCACACTGTGAAGATATCGGCATGGCAGTCACGGTGTACGCCGGATCGACGAGGTTCTCCACGCACGTCACCCGTGCTGGGACC
>NZ_JBFUMD010000564.1:0-2262 GCF_054049555.1 Nocardioides sp. P5_C9_2 | reverse complement strand
AATCACGACCTGACGACCGTGGAGCCCCTCGCTCCGGTCGCGGCGGTGGCCGTCGGTCGCAGCGAGCCGCGGCTCGACCTGCCCGACAAGGTCCTCGGACGGCCGCGGTTCCTGGCCGACCTGCGCCCCGAGGGGCTGCTGCACGGGAGGGTGCTGCGGCCGCCGTCGGTGGGTGCGGTGCTGCGCTCGGTGCCCGACGGCTGGAAGGCGCCGGGGGTGACGCTGGTGCGTGACGGCTCCTTCGTCGGCGTGGTCGGCGAGCGCGAGGCCGACGTCGACCGGGCGCTGGAGCAGCTCCGCGCGGACTGTGCCTGGGACGAGCGCGACCTGCTCCCCGACCCCGACGACCTGCCGGGCTGGCTGCGCTCGGGCACCCACGAGGAGGTGCCCGTCCTCGACGAGGAGGGTGCGCCGGGCCCGGGCAGCGACGTCGTCGAGGCGTCGTACTCGCGCCCCTTCCTGGCCCACGCCTCCATCGCGCCCAGCGCCGGTCTGGCGACCTGGACCGACGGCTGTGTCCACGTCCGCTCGCACAGCCAGGGCATCCACGGCCTGCGGGACGCGATCGCCGCCGCGCTCGACCTCGACCCGGCCACCGTCGTGGTCGAGCACGTGGAGAACGCCGGCTGCTACGGCCACAACGCCGCCGACGACGCGGCCTTCGACGCGGTGCTGCTGGCGCGGGCGGTGCCGGGGCGGCCGGTGCTGCTGCGCTGGACCCGGCCCGACGAGCTCACGTGGGGGCCGCTGGCCCCCGCGATGACGGCGACGCTGCGGGCCCGGCTCGAGGGCGGGCGGATCACCGGCTGGTCCCACGACGTGTGGAGCCAGGGGCACTCCGCGCGACCCGGCTACTCCGGCCACCCCGGCCTCCTCGCCGGCGCCGACCTCGCCACCCCGGTGCCGCTCCCTCCGTCCACCGACCCGCCCCTGGCCGCCGGTGGCGGGACCACCCGCAACGCGCTCCCGTCGTACGACGTGGGGCCGCGGCGCGTGGTCGGCCACCGCAAGACCGACTCCCCGCTGCGCACCTCGGCGATGCGCGCGCTCGGGGCGCACCTCAACGTCTTCGCGATCGAGTCGTTCATGGACGAGCTGGCGCGGGCCGCGGGCGCCGACCCGGTGACGTTCCGGCTCGACCACCTCGCCGACCAGCGGGCCCGGCACGTGGTCGCGGAGGCCGCCCGGCTCGCCGGGTGGGGCGAGGAGCTGCCCGAGGACACCGGTCGTGGCCTGGGCTACGCCCGCTACAAGGACCGCGGCGCGCACTGCGCGATCGTCGCCGACGTCGAGGTGACCGACGACGTCGTCGTACGCCGCCTGGTCGTCGTCGCGGACGTCGGCCGGGTGGTCAACCCCGACGGCGCCCGCAACCAGCTCGAGGGCGGCGCGACCCAGGCGACCTCGTGGACGCTGAAGGAGCGGATGCCCTTCGACCGGCGGCGCCTGCTCGGCACCGACTGGGAGGCCTACCCGGTGCTGCGCTTCTCCGAGACGCCCGAGGTCACCGTCCACCTCGTCGACAGCGACGCTCCCTCGACGGGTGCCGGCGAGGCCGCCCAGGGCCCCACCTCGGCCGCGATCGCCAACGCCGTCCACCGCGCCCTAGGGGTCCGGGTCCGCGACCTCCCCCTCGACCCCGCCGCCATCGTCCGCGCCATCGAACAGTCCGACTGAACCCGAGGAGTCACCATGAAGCAGCCCCGCATCTCCTACGTCGCCTACGACGACATGGACCCCCGCATGCAGGCCGAGATGGACCGCAGCGCCCGGGAGGGCACGCCCCGTCCGGAGACCAACGCGGTGCGCGCCCACGTGCCCGCGGCCTTCTGGGCCTTTGCCGAGCCGTGGGAGAAGATGTTCCGCAACGGCGTCTGCGACCACGCGATCAAGGAGCTGTGCCGGGTCTACATCTCCCGCACGGTGAGCTGCGAGTTCTGCGGCAACCAGCGCTCGGTCAAGGGCAGCCAGCAGGGCCTGGTCGAGGGGCAGTACGACGACCTCCTCAACTTCGAGTCCTCCGACAAGTTCGACGACCGGCAGAAGGCCGCGCTCGCCTACGCCCAGGCCATCGCCTGGAACGAGGACGACCGCGACGGCCTGTGGAGCCGGCTGCACGCCCACTTCACCGAGGACGAGCTGGTCGAGCTCGGCTGCGTCATCGCGCTGACCTTCGGCCAGCAGAGCTGGATCCGGCTCCTCGACGTCGACCACCACCAGTACATGGCCGGCACAGCGGCGTCGATGGCGCCGGGCTTCGAG
>NZ_JBFUMD010000563.1:0-2272 GCF_054049555.1 Nocardioides sp. P5_C9_2 | reverse complement strand
CATGTACCTCGGCAAGATCGTGGAGATCGCCGACCGCGAGACGCTGTACGCCGCGCCGTTCCACCCGTACACGCAGGCCCTGCTCTCCGCCGTGCCGGACGTCAAGCAGGCCGCGATCGGTGGGCGGCGTGAGCGGATCCGCCTCGAGGGCGACGTCCCCAGCCCGATCAACCCGCCGTCCGGCTGCCGGTTCCGCACCCGCTGCCCGATGGCCCAGGAGATCTGCGCCAAGGTCGAGCCGCCGCTGCTGCAGGTCGGCCCGCGCCACAAGGTGGCGTGCCACTTCRCCGGCGAGCTCGGTCAGCACCCGGCGACGCCGGTGACGGCGGGGCTGCTCGGCGTCGACGACCAGGGCAGCCCGACGTCCGCCGGTCCCGAGGCCGTGCTGGTCCCGACCGGCCCCGGCTACGAGAAGGACTGGTTCGACGTGAAGACGCGCCGGATGACCTCGCAGGCCGGTTCGACCGGGTAGTCCTCGGCACGCCCTCAGTGCGTGGCGTGGGTGACGATCTTGACCTCGGCGAAGTGGCAGGCCGAGGGGTGGTCGCCACCCGCGCGCACCTCGAGGGCAGGCTCCTGCTCGGCGCAGATGTCCTGCGCCTTCCAGCAGCGGGTGCGGAACCGGCATCCCGACGGCGGGTCGGCGGCAGAGGGGAGTTCGCCCGTGAGCACGATCTCCTCCCGCCGGCCGCGCATCCTCGGGTCGGGCACGGGCACGGCGGAGAGCAGGGCCTGGGTGTACGGGTGGGTGGGCCGCTCGTAGATCTCGTCCTCGGTGCCGATCTCCACCATCTTGCCGAGGTACATCACTCCGACCCGGTCGGAGATGTGCCGGACCACCGAGAGGTCGTGGGCGACGAAGATGTAGGACAGGCCCAGCTCGGACTGCAGGTTCTCCAGCAGGTTGACCACCTGCGCCTGGACCGAGATGTCCAGGGCCGAGACCGGCTCGTCGCAGATGATCACCTTCGGGTTCAGGGCCAGGGCGCGGGCGATGCCGATCCGCTGGCGCTGACCGCCCGAGAACTGGTGCGGATACCGGTTGATGTGCTCGGGGCTGAGCCCGACGACCTCGAGCAGCTCCTCCACCCGCCGTCGCCGCTGCCGCCGTGGCACGACTCCCGTGTGGATCTCGAACGGCTCACCGATGATCTTCCCGACGGTCATCCTGGGGTCGAGCGAGGAGTACGGGTCCTGGAAGATGATCTGCACGTCGCGGCGCAGCGTGCGCAGCCGGCTCGGCTTCATGCCGACCAGCTCCTCGCCCTCGAGGGTGACGGAGCCCGACGTGGCCTGGATGAGGCCCATCAGGACCCGGGCCAGCGTGGACTTCCCGCACCCGGACTCGCCGACGATCCCCAGGGTCTCGCCCCGGTGCAGCTCCAGGGACACGCCGTCGACGGCCTGGACCTGGCCCACCGTGTGCTTGAGGACGCCCGCGGTGATGGGGAAGTACTTGCGGACGTCGGTCGCCGCCAGCACCACCTCGCTCATGCGTCCAGCACCTCCTCGTAGAAGTGGCACGCACTGAGTCGGCCCGGGGCCACGGTGTAGAGCGGGGGAGTCTCCTCGCGACACCGCTCCCGCGCGAAGCGACACCGCGGGTGGAAGGCGCACCCGGACGGCATCCTGGTCAGGTTGGGAGGCAGCCCCTGGATCGAGGCCAGCTGGTGCCCCTTCATGTCGATGCGCGGGATCGACTCCAGCAGGGCCTTGGTGTACGGATGGGCGGGCTTGTCGTAGATCGCGTACACGTCGGCCTTCTCGACCTCGCGGCCGGCGTACATGACGCAGATGTCGTCGGCGACGTCGGCCACCACGCCGATGTCGTGGGTGATCAGGATCAACCCCATGTTGCGCTCGGCCTGCAGGTCGGCCAGGAGCTTCATGATCTGGGCCTGCACCGTGACGTCGAGGGCGGTCGTGGGCTCGTCCGCGATGATCACGTCCGGGTCGAGCGCGAGGGCCATCGCGATCATCACCCGCTGGCGCATGCCGCCCGAGAACTGGTGGGGGTAGTCGTCGACGCGTTGGCCCGCGCCGGGGATGCCGACCAGGTCGAGGAGGCGGACGGCCTCCTGGTCGGCCTGCTTGCGCGCGTAGCCCCGGTGCTTGCGGAACAGCTCACCGAGCTGCCAGCCGACCGTGAACACGGGGTTCAGCGCGCTCAGGGCGTCCTGGAACACCATCCCGATCCGGTTGGAACGGAGCTGGCGCCGGTCGTCGTCGTTCAGCGTCAGCAGGTCGACCCCCGACAGGAGCACTCGTCCGC
>NZ_JBFUMD010000562.1:0-2277 GCF_054049555.1 Nocardioides sp. P5_C9_2 | reverse complement strand
GACCCGGGCGTAGGGGTCGGCGGCCATCTCGCGGCGTCGGGCCGCCGCGCGGCGCTCGTCGTGGTCGACGTCCTTCTCCCCGGACTTGAGCTGCACGAGCAGCGGGGTGGCGATGAAGATCGAGGAGTACGCGCCCGCCGCCATGCCGACGAAGAGGGCCAGGGCGAGGTCCTTGAGCGACCCCGACCCGAGCTGCGCCACCCCGACGTACAGGATCGCGGCGACCGGGATGAGGGCGACGATCGAGGTGTTGATGGAGCGCACCAGCGTCTGGTTGACGGCCAGGTTGGCCGCCTCGGCGTAGGAGAGGCGCGACTTCTTGAGCTCGTGCGTGTTCTCCCTGACCTTGTCGAAGACCACCACCGTGTCGTAGAGCGAGAACCCCAGGATCGTCAGGATGCCGGTCACCGTCGCCGGCGAGACCTCGAAGCCGGACAGCGCGTAGACGCCGACCGTGATCAGCACGTCGTGGGCCAGGGCCACGATCGCGCTCACCGACATCTTCCACTCGCGGAAGTAGGCCCAGATGAACAGCACGACCAGGACGAGGAAGACCGCCAGGCCCAGCAGCGACCGCTGCGCGACCTCCTTGCCCCAGCTGGGTCCGATCTCGGTCTGGGAGATGTCCTCGGCGCTCGCGCCGGTGGTGTCGAGGATCGTGGTGACGATCTGCTCGCTCTCCGCGGTGTCGACCGGCTCGGTCTGGACGATGATCGCCTCGGAGCCGGACGTGGTGACGACCGGGGCGCTGGCCGCGTCGATGCCGGTGCCGGCGACCGCCACGCGCAGCTCGTCGGCGGTGTCCTGGGTGACCTGGTCGGCCGGAAGCGAGACGCGGTACTCCGCGCCGCCGGTGAACTCGATGCCCATGTTGAGGCCCTTGGACCACAGGCCCAGGACGGCCACGGCCACGATCAGCGCGGAGACGGCGTACCAGAGCCAGCGCCGGCCGACGAAGTCGATCGAGCGCTTGCCGGAGTAGAGCTCGTTGCCGAGCCTCGAGAACGCGCCCATCAGGCGGTCCCTCCTGCCGTGAGGGGCTCGAGGCCCAGGGTGTCGCGGCTGAGGCCGGACAGGGCGTGCCCGCGGTTGAAGAACGGGTAGCGGGCCAGGTAGGACACCATCGGCTTGGTGAACCAGAAGAAGACCACCAGGTCGATGATCGTGGAGAGGCCCAGGGTGAAGGCGAAGCCCTTCACGACGCCCGCGGCGAAGATGAAGAGCACCACGGCGGCGAGCAGTGACACCGCATCGGCCGCCAGGCAGGTGTTGCGCGCCCGGACCCAGCCGGACTCCACGGCCACCGGCATGGACTTGCCGTCCCGCATCTCGTCGCGGATGCGTTCGAAGAACACGATGAACGAGTCGGCGGTGATGCCGACCGCGACGATCAGCCCGGCGATGCCCGGCAGCGAGAGCGTGAAGCCCGCGCCCTCGCTCAGCAGCACCACCATGGCGTACGTCAGCGCGGCGGCCACGAGGAGCGACGCGATGACCACCAGGCCCAGCCCGCGGTAGTAGAACAAGCAGTAGAGCATCACCAGCAGCAGTCCGACGAGACCGGCGGTGATGCCGGCCTGGAGCTGGTTGCCGGCCAGGGACGGACCGACCAGCTCCACCGGCGGGTCCTTCTCGAAGGCGATGGGCAGCGCGCCGTACTTGAGGCTGGTGGAGAGGCTGTCGGCCTCGGCCTGGGTGAACTGACCGGTGATCTGGGCGTTGCCGTCCAGGATCAGGCCGTTCATGGTGGGCGCGGAGATGACCTGCCCGTCCAGGACGATGGCGAAGAGCTTCTGGGTGTTGACCAGCGCGCGGGAGATCTCCGCGAAGGTCTCGGTGCCCTGGCGGTCGAAGTCGAGGTCGACGCCCCACTCGACGCTCTGGGCGTCCGGCGCGCGGGTGCTGGCGCCCGCGAGGTCGGTGCCCTCGATCATCGCCTTGGACAGCAGGAACTTGCGGCCGAACTCGTCGCACGTGACCAGCGGCTTGTCGGGGTCGTCGACGACGTCGGCGGGCTGGCCGTTCGTCGGGCAGGTGAACGCCTCGAAGGCGGCCAGCGACTCGGCGTCGGGGTTGTCGATCCACGTCAGCGGGTCGTCGATGGTGCCCTGCGACGCGGCCTCCCCGCCGCCGTCGCCCTGCTGGGGCGCCGGGGTGGGGGTCGCGCTCGTCGACGGGGTGGCGCTGGGCGACTCGCTGCTGGTCTGGTCGCTCCAGGAGTAGGGCGCGCGCTTCTTGGGCGTCGGCGTGGGCTTCTGCGAGGGGGTCACCTGCGGC
>NZ_JBFUMD010000561.1:0-2291 GCF_054049555.1 Nocardioides sp. P5_C9_2 | reverse complement strand
GCCGCGGCCCCGCCGCTCGACCCGCCGGCGGTGCGCGCGGTGTCCCACGGGGTCACGGCCGGCGGCGCCACGTCGGGCTCGGTGTAGCAGGGCGAGCCGAACTCCGGGGTGTTCGTCTTGCCCAGGCTCGGCATCCCCGCGGCCTCGATCGTCAGGACGACGTCGTCCGAGGCGTCGGGCACGTGGTCGGCGTACGCCGCCGAGCCGAAGGTCGTGCGCACCCCCGCCGTCGGGTGCAGGTCCTTGATCGCGGTCGGCACACCCCACAGGGGGCCGGCACCCTCGGGGCGGCGACCGAGCCGACGGGCGTGCTCGCGCGCCCGCTCGGGGGTGGACGTGACGAACGCGCCGACGTGGTCGGCGCGTCCGAGGTAGTGCTCGACGAGCTCGAGCGGGGTGACCTCGCCACGGCGGACGAGGTCACCCWGCTCGAGAGCTGTCAGGTCGTGGAGTGCGGCCACGCAGGCGACCGTACTCCGCGGGCTGCGTCAGGCAGCGGCGTCGTCGCGCCAGGCCGCGAGCTCGGCGACGGCGGCGCGGAACTTGGCCAGCACCTCGTCGTCGTTGAGCACGTCCACCTCGACCCCGGGCTGCGAGAGCACCAGGGTGTCGATGACCTTGGCGCCCGCGATGGTCGCCGAGTGGCGAGCGTGCTCGTGCGACCACTTGCCGCCGTACGGCGTGGGCGTGGTGCCGACGGYCGCGAACGGCTTGCCCACGATGGCGCCGGCACCGTAGGGGCGGGAGAGCCAGTCGATGGCGTTGTTGAGGACGGCCGGCATGGTGCCGTTGTACTCGGGGGTGATCACGAGCACGCGGTCGGCGGCGGCGACCTGCTCACGCAGCGCGACGGCGGCGGCCGGCGGGGTGTCGCCGTCGATCTCCTCGTTGTAGAACGGGATGGCGCCGAGGCCCTCCGCGATCTGCAGGGAGACGCCCTCGGGGGCGGACGCCTGGAGCGTCTCGGCGAGACGACGGTTGACGGAGTCGGCACGCAGGCTGCCGACGAGGACGAGTACGCGGGTGTCAGTCATGTCCGGCCAAACGGACCGTGGTCCGGTTCTATTCCCGTGTCCTGCGCCACACCTCACGACCTAGGGTGAGCGCGTGCCCATCGAGCTCCCCCTGGCGGACGCCCCGCCACCCGAGCGCGCCGATGCCGCGCGCAACCGCGAGACGATCCTGGCCGCGGCATCCCTGCTCGTGGACGAGCTCGGCGTGGAGCGGGTCTCGATGGACGCCGTGGCGCGCGAGGCCGGGGTGGGCAAGGGCACGCTGTTCCGGCGTTTCACCAGCCGCGAGGGCCTGATGGCGGCCGTGCTCGACCGCTCGGAGACCGCCTGGCAGGCCAGCATCCTGTCCGGTCCCCCGCCGCTGGGGCCGGGCGCACCGCCGTACGACCGGCTCCTCGCCATGGGTCACTCCCGGCTGCGGCTCAACGTCACCCACGGCGCCCTCATCAAGGCCGCCACCGGCAGTCACGGCGCCCGCTCGCGCGCCGCGGCGTCGTTCGCGATCATGCACCTGCGCCACCTGCTGTCCGAGCTGCGCGTCGAGGGTGACCTGCCGCTGCTGGCGGTGGCCCTGCTCGCGCCGCTCGACATCGTGGTGGTCGAGCAGCAGCAGGCCGACGACGTCACCCTCGACCGCATCGAGGCGGCGTGGGACGACCTGGTCCGCCGGGTCGTCGGCCACTGAGGCGGGCGCGGAGTCAGCCGACGGCGGAGGCGGCGATCACGGCGCCGAGGCCCCACAGCACCGCACCGACGACGAGGGCCACCAGCGGCACCCACCAGGCCGACCTGCCGCGGACCACCCGGGTGACGACCGCGGCCAGCGCGACCAGGAAGACCACGACCGGTGACCCCACCGCCACCAGCACGCCGAGGCCGATCTGGCCCTCGCGGCACGGCGCGTCGCCGGTGCAGCCGTCCGAGACCATCATGAAGAACAGCCCGAGGAACGACGCGATCGGGACCAGCACTGCGAGCCCGACCATGAGCAGGGCGGTGACGGCACGCTCGACGCTCGAGGTCCGGCGCGGGAGGTCGTCGTACGCCGCGGGCTCGGTCACCGCTCGAACCTAGGGCATGGCCGGGCGCTGGTGGCGCCGCAACCCGAAGGTCAACCCGTCGAGCAGCGCGCCCCACGACGCCTCGATGACGTTGTGGCCGACCCCCACGGTCACCCACGACGACTCGCCGTCGGTGGTCTCGATGAGCACTCGGGTGATGGCGTCGGTGCCGTGGCCCTGGTCGAGGATCCGGACCTTGTAGTCGATGAGCTCGAAC
>NZ_JBFUMD010000560.1:0-2294 GCF_054049555.1 Nocardioides sp. P5_C9_2 | reverse complement strand
ACCCGTCGCCGGCACGCTCGAGGTGCATCGCCTGGTCGAGGTCGCGGGACGAGGCCGGGTCGATGGTCACGAACGGGATGTCGGTCCGGTCCAGGTCCGGGAGCCGGGGCGAGGCCGCGGCCTCGGCGGCGGCCCGCTCGACCGCCTCCGGGAAGCCCGGGGTCAGCTTCATCTCCGCCTGGATCGCCGCGATCCCGTCGCGAAGCGTCTCGGCCGAGACGGTGTCGTCGCCGGTGCGGACTGAGATGACGCGGTTGCTGGGCATGCCCAGCACCCTAGCCAAGGCCGGGCGCGCGGAGCCCCTACTCTTGCCCGCGTGCTGATCC
Source organism: Nocardioides sp. P5_C9_2 (assembly GCF_054049555.1). Classification (NCBI taxonomy): domain Bacteria; kingdom Bacillati; phylum Actinomycetota; class Actinomycetes; order Propionibacteriales; family Nocardioidaceae; genus Nocardioides; species Nocardioides sp. P5_C9_2. Next base: position 1,968 of record NZ_JBFUMD010000560.1, on the reverse strand, counting down.
TGTTGCCGCCGAGCGAGGGCAAGACCGCTCCCCGACGCGGCACGCCGCTCGACCTGTCGTCCCTCGGCTCGCCCGTGCTCACCCCGACCCGCGAGCGGGTCGTCGACGCCCTCGTCGCGCTGGCCGCACGCCCCGACGCGGCCGCCGTGCTGGGCCTCGGCGGGACCCAGGCCGACCTGGTCGACCTCGACGTCCGGCTGCGGACCTCGCCCACGGCGCGGGCCGATCGCGTGTACACCGGCGTGCTGTACGACGCGCTGGGCTTCGACTCGCTGTCCACCGCGGCGCGGCGCCGGGCCACCAGCCGGCTGGCGGTCATGTCGTCGGTCTTCGGCCTGGTCCGCCCCGGCGACCGGATACCGGCGTACCGACTCTCGGGTGACGTCACCCTCCCCGGCCTCGGACCGGTCGCGGGCGTGTGGCGCGAGGCGCTGGGCGAGGCCGTCGAGGAGGCTGTCGGTGGCGGGCTGCTCGTCGACCTGCGCTCCACGATGTACGCCGCGTTCTGGCGCCCGCCCGCCGGTCTCGCGCCGCGCGTGGCCACCGTCCGGGTGCTCCACGAGTCCGCCGGCGTGCGCAAGGTCGTGAGCCACTTCAACAAGGCGACCAAGGGCCGCATCGTTCGCGCAGTGCTGGAGGACGGCGGCAACCCGCGCACACCGGCCGCGCTGGCGCGGCTGCTGACAGGCCTGGGCTGGACGGTCGAGGTGGGCGAGCCCACCCCCCGCGGCACCCAGCTCGACGTGGTCGTCAGCGAGATCTGAGCGACAGCGTCAGATCCCCGACTCCGAGGTGCGCACCAGGATCCGCTGGCACTCCTCGCAGCGCACGACCTCGTCGGCCGGGGCCTTGCGGATCTGGGACAGCTCCGCGGCGTCGATGGTGATGTTGCACCCGCCGCACTGGCGGGCCCGCAGCTCGGCGGCGCCGATGCCGGTCTTGGCGCGCAGTCGCTCGTAGAGCGCCATCAGGTCCTCGGGGATCCCCTCGGTGGCGGGGGTCCGGTCCTCCTCGGCGGCGGCGACCTTCTCGTCGATCTCGGCCCAACGGGCGTCGCGGGCGGTCGCCAGCTCGGCGACCTGGGCGTCGGTCTCGGCGAGCTGGGTGGCGAGCCGGTCGTAGGTGGCCTGCGCCTCCTCGAGCTGCTCCATGATCTCGAGCTCGGCGTCCTCCAGCGTGCTCACCCGGCGGTCGAGGGAGGTCAGCTCGTGCTGCATCCGCTCCAGGTCCTTGGGGTTGGTGATGGCGCCGGAGTCCATGCGCTCCCGGTCGCGGACGCGGCGGGCCTTGACCTGCTCCACGTCGGCGTCGGCCTTGCGCTGCTCGGCGGTGAGGTCGTCGACCACGATCCGGGCATCTCGCAGCCGGTCGTCGACGTCGCCCCGCCCGGTCTGCAGCTCGGCGATCCGGGCGATCTCGGGCAGGGCGCGCCGCTGGTGGCGCAGCTGGTCGAGTCGTGCGTCGACCTTCTGGAGGTCGAGCAGCTTCGACTGGGCGTGCGGATCGGCTTTCAACGCTCTCCTCGGGTGGGGCTCTGCTGGGTCGTGCCGCGCTCGACCGGGGGCCGGTCGACCCGGAAGCTCCAGGGGTCGGTGCACCGGGTGCTGACGCTGGTCTCGACCCTATCGCCCATCGCGTCCGCGAGTCGGGCCCGCACCACGGGCAGCCAGGTCCACTCCGCCGCCCAGTGCGCCACGTCGACCAGGGCCGGCCCGTCGTGCTCGCGGAACTCCCCCGCGCGGTGGTGTCGCAGGTCGCTGGTCAGGTAGACGTCCACGTCCGACCCGACGAGCCGGTCGAGCAGGAAGTCGCCGGCTCCCCCGCACAGCGCCACGCGCCGTACGGGCCGGTCCGGGTCGCCGGACACCCGGACGCCGTGCGCCGTGGCCGGCAGCACGGAGGCGACGTGGTCGGCGAACTCCCGCAACGTGGTCGGCGCCACCGAGCCCACCCGGCCGGTGCCGGTGC
>NZ_JBFUMD010000559.1:0-2304 GCF_054049555.1 Nocardioides sp. P5_C9_2 | reverse complement strand
GCACGCACCGACGATAAGGGCGCGACAGGACGAGGCCCGTCCGGATAGCCTCTCGCCATCATGTGGAACCCGGCCTGACCCGACTCGCGCCCGCGGCTGCCCTCTCTCGAGGGGCCCGGCGAGTCACCGCACTCCCGCGAAGGCCCGCCCATGTCTGCTCACCAGCCCCTCGTCGTCCGTGACCTCTCCGTGTCGTACGGCGCCCGGTCCGTGCTCGCCGGCGTCGACCTGATCGCCCAGCCCGGTCGCCGTGTCGGCCTCGTCGGGGAGAACGGCGTCGGCAAGTCCACCCTGCTGCGTGCGGTCGCCGGTCGGCTGCCCGCGACCGCCACGGTCGCCGGCACCGTGGCGCGCGCCGACGACCTCGTGATGCTCGGCCAGGAGCCGCCCTTCCCCGACGGCGTCTCCGTCGCCGACGTCCTGGCCCGCACCCTGGCGCCCCTGCGGCAGGCGGTCGCCGACGTGGAGCGGCTCGCCGGGGCCCTCGACGACACGGACCCCGACCACCGGCAGGTGGCCGCGGACTACGACCGCGTCCTGGAGTGGGCCCTGGCCCACGACGCATGGGACGCCGACCGGCGCGCCGAGCTGGCCGCCGCGCGGCTGGGCCTGGCCGAGCTCGACCCCGTCCGCCTGATCGGGACGCTGTCGGGTGGTCAGCGCACCCGGCTGGCCCTGGCCACGATCATGACGACCCGACCGACCTGCCTGCTGCTCGACGAGCCCACCAACCACCTGGACGACGCGGCGCTGGCGGTGCTGACCTCGTTCCTCGTGGACCTGCCCGGCGTGGTGCTCTTCACCAGCCACGACCGGGTCTTCCTCGACGACGTCGCCACCGACCTGGTCGACCTCGACCCGAGCGCCTTCGGCACGGACGGCGAGGGCGGCCGCCGCTTCGGAGGCGGCTGGAGCGCCTACGAGGAGCACCGGCGCGACGCTCGCCGCCGCTGGGAGGAGGCGTACGCCGCCCAGCAGGAGGAGCTGGACGCCCTACGGGCCGCGACCCGGATCGGGACCGGCGCCATCGCGCACGACCGCGGGCCGACGGACAACGACAAGTTCATCCACGCCTTCAAGGGCTCGAGGGTGGATCGCACGCTGGCCCGCCGCAAGAAGGACGCCGGGCACCGCCTCGAGGTCGCCGAGCGCGACCAGGTGCGCAAGCCGCCGGCGCCGCTGCGCTTCGGCGGCCGACTGGCGGACGCCGGGACGTCTGGGAGGCTGGTGCTGGTCCGCGACCTCGGCGTCGACGGACGGCTGCGGCTGGACCGCCTCGATGTCCACGCCGGGGAGCACGTGCTGGTCAGCGGCGTCAACGGGGCGGGGAAGTCGACGTTGCTGGGGGTGCTGGCGGGCCGTGTCGTCCCTGACCGGGGCACCGTGCAGGTGGGTGCCCGACGGGTGGCCGAGCTCGCCCAGGACGTGGACTTCGCCGAGATGGGCCGCAGTGCGCAGGCGACGTACGACGCGCTGGCCGGCGGCGACGCGCCAGCCCTGCGCGAGCTCGGGCTGCTCCACCCCCGTGACCACGCGCGCCCGGTCGGGGCGCTGTCCGTGGGTCAGCGCCGACGCCTCGGGCTGGCGGTGGCGGTGGCGACCGGGCCGGACCTGCTGCTTCTCGACGAGCCGACCAACCACGTCTCGCTGGCGCTGGCCGGCGAGCTGGAGGAGGCGATCGGCACGACCGCCGGCACGGTGGTCGTGGCCAGCCACGACCGGTGGCTGCGGCGCCGCTGGCAGGGGAGCGAGCTCGTGCTGGCGTGAGGGGGGCCGGAGGTCAGCGCCGTCCGCGCCGCGGTGCGTGGTCTCGGACACACGCCCGTCGCTGATAGGGTCACCGTCGCAGAAACATCCTTTAACGATCCGTCCTGTGAGGCGGAGAAGGAGGTCGGCGTTGCCTGTACGCGCGCCCGCACTGCTCGTCCTCGAGGACGGGCGCACCTTCCGAGGCGATGCCTTCGGAGCCGAGGGTGAGACCTTCGGTGAGGCGGTGTTCTCCACCGGCATGACCGGCTACCAGGAGACCCTCACCGATCCCAGCTACCACCGCCAGGTCGTCGTGATGACCGCGCCGCACGTCGGCAACACCGGGATGAACGACGAGGACCCCGAGTCCYCGCGCATCTGGGTCGCCGGCTACGTGGTCCGGGACCCCGCCCGGGTCCCGAGCAGCTGGCGCTCGCAGCGCACGCTCGACGACGCGTTGCGTGACCAGGGCGTCGTCGGCATCGCCGGCGTCGACACCCGGGCACTGACCCGGCACCTGCGCGAGCGCTGTGCGCTGCGGGTCGGCATCTCCAC
>NZ_JBFUMD010000558.1:0-2307 GCF_054049555.1 Nocardioides sp. P5_C9_2 | reverse complement strand
GCTGTGCCGCCAGTACGGCGCCGCCGCAGTGGTGATGGCCTTCGACGAGGACGGTCAGGCCGACAACCTCGAGCGCCGCACGCAGATCTGCGAGCGCGCCTACCGGATCCTGGTCGACGAGGTCGACTTCCCGGCCGAGGACATCATCTTCGACCCCAACGTCTTCGCGGTGGCGACGGGCATCGAGGAGCACGCGTCGTACGGGCACGACTTCATCGAGGCGACCCGGTGGATCAAGGCGAACCTCCCGGGTGCCAAGGTCAGCGGCGGCATCTCCAACGTGTCGTTCTCCTTCCGCGGCAACAACCCGGTGCGCGAGGCGATCCACGCCGTCTTCCTGTTCCACGCCATCCGGGCCGGCCTCGACATGGGGATCGTCAACGCCGGCGCACTCGTGGTCTACGACGAGGTCGACCCCGAGCTGCGGGAGCGGATCGAGGACGTCGTCCTCAACCGCCGCCCCGACGCCGCCGAGCGGCTGCTGGAGATCGCCGAGGCGCACAACCGCACCGGTGAGGCGGCGGAGGTCGCCGAGGACGAGTGGCGCGCCCTGCCGATCGGCGAGCGGATCACGCACGCCCTGGTCAAGGGCATCGACGCCCACGTCGAGTCCGACACCGAGATCCTGCGGGTCGAGATCGCCGAGCGCGGCGGCCGTCCCATCGAGGTCATCGAGGGACCGCTGATGGACGGCATGAACGTCGTCGGCGACCTGTTCGGCGCCGGCAAGATGTTCCTSCCGCAGGTGGTCAAGAGCGCCCGCGTGATGAAGAAGGCCGTCGCCCACCTCATCCCGTACATCGAGCAGGAGAAGCTCGACAATCCCGAGTACGCCACCGCGAAGGACACCAACGGCACGATCGTCATGGCCACCGTCAAGGGCGACGTCCACGACATCGGCAAGAACATCGTCGGCGTGGTGCTTCAGTGCAACAACTACGAGGTCATCGACCTCGGGGTGATGGTCCCGGCGCAGAAGATCCTGGACACCGCCGCCGAGGTGGGCGCCGACATCATCGGCCTGTCCGGGCTCATCACGCCCTCCCTCGACGAGATGGTCAACTTCGCGACCGAGATGCAACGCCAGGGCCTCGAGATCCCGCTCATGATCGGCGGCGCGACGACCTCGCGCGCCCACACGGCCGTCAAGGTCGACCCCCGGTACGACGGCCCGGTGGTCTGGGTGAAGGACGCGTCGCGCTCGGTGCCCACCGCCGCCGCGCTGCTCCACGACGACCAGCGCTCCCGGCTGATGGCCGACGTCAAGGCCGACTACGACTCGCTGCGGACCCGGCACGCGGCCAAGCACGACCGGCCGATGCTGACCCTGGACGGGGCCAGGGACAACGCGACGCCGATCGACTGGACCGGCTACGAGCCGCCTGCTCCCGCCCTCAGCGGCGTGCACGTCCTCGACGACTACGACCTCGGGGAGCTGCGCGACTACATCGACTGGCAGCCGTTCWTCAACGCCTGGGAGATGAAGGGCCGCTTCCCCGACATCCTCAACAACCCGACCACCGGCGAGACCGCCCGCAGGCTGTACGACGACGCCCAGGAGATGCTGGACCGGGTCGTCGAGGAGCGGTGGCTGACCGCGCGCGGCGTCTACGGGTTCTTCCCGGCGAGCGGCGTCGGCGACGACGTCGAGGTCTACACCGACGACACGCGGTCGGAGGTGCTGACCACGCTGCACCACCTGCGCCAGCAGGGGGCGCACCGCGCGGGGGTCCCCAACCGGGCGCTCAGCGACTACGTGGCACCGCGCGCGACGGGGCTTGCGGACCATGTCGGCGGCTTCGCCGTCACCGCCGGTCACGGCATCCGCGAGCGGATCGAGAAGTTCAGGGCCGAGCACGACGACTACTCCGCGATCCTGCTCGAGTCGCTCGCGGACCGGCTGGCCGAGGCCTTCGCCGAGCGACTGCACCAACGGGTGCGCACCGAGTTCTGGGGCCACGCCGCGGACGAGGCGCTGGCCAACGACGACCTCATCGCCGAGCGCTACACCGGCATCCGCCCGGCGCCCGGCTACCCGGCCTGCCCGGACCACACGGAGAAGCTCACCCTGTGGGAGCTCCTCGACGTGGAGGCGCGGACCGGCATCGAGCTCACCGAGTCGATGGCGATGTGGCCGGGCGCGGCCATCTCGGGCTGGTACTTCTCCCACCCGCAGTCGCAGTACTTCGTGGTCGGGCGGTTGGGTCGCGACCAGGTCGCCGACTACGCCGAGCGCAAGGGCTGGACGCTCGCCGAGGCGGAGCGCTGGCTGTCGCCCAACCTGGGCTACGACCCGGAGGACTGAGC
>NZ_JBFUMD010000557.1:0-2311 GCF_054049555.1 Nocardioides sp. P5_C9_2 | reverse complement strand
CGTTCTGCGCGTTGCTCGAGCACCTCGACCCCACCCGGCTCCCGGTCCACGGCGGCACCGCCACCAGCGTGATCATCACGATGGACCTCGAAGCACTGAAGACCGGACTCGGAGTCGCCACCACCAGCACCGGTGACCGGATCACCGCAGCCGAAGCCCGCCGCCTCGCCTGCACCGCGAAGATCATCCCCGCCGTCCTCGGCGGGACGTCCGAGATCCTCGACCTCGGCCGCTCCCAACGCCTGTATCAGGCCGCCCAGCGCAGGGCCATGGGCCTGCGCGACGGCGGCTGCCGCGCCGAAGGCTGCGACATCCCCGCCGCCTGGTGCGACGCACACCACCTCACCCCCTGGTCCCAGGGCGGCAACACCGACCTCGAAGACGGCGTACTCCTCTGCTCCCACCATCACCACCGCGCCCACGACGACCGCTACCTCCACGACCGACTCCCCAACGGCGACCTCCGATTCCACCGACGCCGATAGACGGGCCGCAGGTCGTTCGATCGGCTGTGTACCTTGACGGGTACGTAACTGAGACGGTACAAACAAGTTGTGGAAGCGGTCCTGAAGGCACTCGCCGACGACAGTCGCCGCACGATGCTGGAAGCGCTGGCCGGCGGTCCGGCCACCGCCGGAGAGCTGGCCGCGCTCCTGCCGATCGCGCGTCCGGGTGTCTCGCGGCACCTGCGGGTGCTGCGGGAGGCGGGTCTGGTGGAGGTCCGCCAGGACGCACAACGGCGCGTCTACAGCCTGCGTCCGCAGCCACTCACCGAGATCGACGACTGGCTGGACCGGAACCTGGCGCTGTGGGAACAGCGTCTCGATGCCCTGCACACCGAGATAGCTCGCGGCAAGCGCGACCGAAGGAGCACCCGATGACCTCCCAGACACCACCCAGCACACCACCCCGCAGCGTCCGCAGCCTGCGGGCAGCAGGCGGCACGGGGATCGTCCATCTCGAGGAGCGCTTCGAGACCGACGTCGACGACCTCTGGTCGGCGCTCACCGACCCCGAGCGGCTCTCGCGATGGCTCGGCGACGTCGAGGGCGACCTCCGCGTGGGCGGCGAGTTCCGGGCGCACTGGTTCGCCAGCGGGTGGGAGGGCACCTGTCACGTGGAGGCGTGCGAGCCTCCGCACCGCCTGCTGGTCCGGACCCAGAGCCCCGACGAGCCGGCCGGTGTCGTCGAGGTGACCCTGACCTCCGCCGGCGACCACACCGTGCTGGTCATCGAGGACCGCGGCGTGCCCCTGGAGCAGATCGCCGCCTACGGAGCGGGCGACCAGGTGCACGTCGAGGACCTCGTCGCCTACCTCGCCGGTCGCGGGCCGTGCGACGCGAGAGCCCGCTGGCAGGAGCTTCACCCCACCTTCCAGGCGCTGGCCGACGACCTCACCTAGCCCCGGGTCAGAGCGTCTCGAACCTCAGCCCGCCGGCCTGGACGCGCGCCAGCAGGTTCTCCCCCATCGCCTGTGCGGTCGTGACCTGGCCGGAGGTGGGCGGGTTCTCGTCGTASGCCAGGCACAGCGCCGACTCGGCGAGCATCATCGACGTCTCGGTGTAACCGGGGTCGCCGCCCGAGACGCGGGTGTGCACGGTGCGTCCGCCACCGTGGCCGACGAAGTCGACGGTGAACCACGACGCGTCGCGACGCGACTCGTCCGGCCCCTCCCCCTGCGCGACCGTGCCGAGCACCAGCCTTCGCAGCGGACCGACCTGGGCGGCCAGGACCAGCGCGCCGACCCCGACCGCGCCGCCGGCGGCGTACCGGAGCGTCCTGGTCCCGGCGTAGTGGGAGTAGCGGAACTCGGGACCGTACGCCGCGAGCGCCGCACCGCTGCGGGCGACGACGATCGGGTCGATGGTCGGCAGGGGCAGCAGCCAGTAGCCGAGCACCGGGTCCTTGTGCGGCCTGCCGGAGACGGCGCGCGACGTGCACCCACCGGCCGGCCGCCCCTCGGCCCGGCGCCGGGCGCCGTACACCTCCCTCATCCGGCGCAGGCCGGCGAACTGCTCGAGGGCGGAGTGGATGGTGCCGCCGGACGCCATCCCGCCGGAGCGGACGACACCGCGCAACGTGATCGGGGCGTCGGACGGGAGCTGCTGCACCGTCCAGAGCGCGCCGAGGTCGTGCGGGATGGAGTCGAAGCCGCACGCGTGCACGAGTCGCGCGCCGCTGCGGACCGCGGCCCGGTGGTGGCGCAGGTACATGCGGTCGACGAACTCCGGCTCCCCGGTGAGGTCCACGTAGTCGGTTCCGGCGTCGGCGCAGGCGGCGACGAGCGGCTCGCCGTACGCGAGGTACGGAC
>NZ_JBFUMD010000556.1:0-2320 GCF_054049555.1 Nocardioides sp. P5_C9_2 | reverse complement strand
GGCGTAGTCCTCGTGGCGCAGGACCGTCGAGGTCATCCCGAAGACGCCGAGCACGTGGCGCAGCATGTTCACGAAGTCGTCCTCGCCGTGCAGGATCACGGCGCGCTGCCCGGACAGCGACGGGTCGGGCGGCGCGCCCTCCTGGTCGGTGAGCCAGAACCGGCTGAGCCGCTGGTTGCGGGTGCCGAGGGCGAGGAGGACGTCCTCGTCGCGGGTCAACGCGGCGATCTCCTCGGCCGGCGCGGTCGCACGCGGCACCAGCCCGAAGGCACCCAGGATGCCGCCGGCCTTGGCGTGCGTCTCGGCCACCTCGTACGCCGCGTCGGAGTCGCGCACCAGCGTGGCCCCGGCCGTCACCTTGAGGTGGCCGTCGGGGTCGACGTCGGCCGTGCGGATCAGGATCGGGCTGTCCATCGTGTGGTGGCCCTCGGCGTCGCGACCGAAGAGCGCGAGCGCGGCGGCGTAGTAGCCGCGGCCCTCCGCCTCGTACTCGGCGATCAGCCGGCACGCGTTCTCGACGGGGGCGCCGGTGACCGTGGCGGCGTACATCGTGTCGCGCAGGATCTCCCGCGGGTCCCGCTCGCTGCGGCCGGCGAGGAGGTACTCGGTGTGCACGAGGTGGGTCATCGGCTTGAGGAACGGACCGAGCACCTGCCCGCCCTCGTGGCAGACCTCGCACATCATCTTGAGCTCCTCGTCGACGACCATGAAGAGCTCGAAGACCTCCTTCTCGTCGGCGAGGAAGTCGAGCAGCCGCGGCTTGAGGGTGTCGAGGTCGCCGCCGACCCGGAACGTCCCGGAGATCGGGTTCATCCGCACGTCCTGGTCGCGCACGCTGACGTGCCGCTCGGGCGAGGCCCCGATCAGGTACCGGTCGCCGGTGAAGAAGCAGAACGTCCAGTAGGCGCCGCGCTCGTGCTCGAGCAGGCGGCGCAGCACGGCCAGCGCACGCTCGGCGCTCCAGTCGGCGACCACCGCGCGGTAGTGGCGCCCGATGACCAGGTTGGCGCCCTCGCCCTGCCCGATCTCGTCGCGGATGATCGACTCGACGACGGTCGCGTAGTCCTCGTCGGAGGTCTCGAACCCGCCCCGGTCGGCGATCTCGATGTCCGCGGTCGGCAGCGCGGCGACCAGGTCGTCGACGGACACCTCGTGCTCGACGTCGATGTCGACCACCACCAGCGGGGTGCCGTCGTCGATGGCGTCGAAGCCGCGCTCGCGGACCTGGCGGAACGGCAGCGCGACGAGCCGGTCGGCGATCTTGCCGCGCTCGGGGACGCCGGTCTCGAGCGGGATGTCGAGGATCGACTCGACCTCCGTACGTCGCCCCGCCACCAGGCCGGCGGTGCGCTCGGCCTTGCGGCGGATCACCGCCCACGCCTCGTGCCCCTGGATCTCGTCCAGGAGGTCGCGTACGGCGGGGGCGGCGGTCATGCCGGAGACCCTACGGTCCGTCGACCCCGCTCCGGCGCCCCGCCCGGTGGGCGGTCGGGTCAGGCCGACACCTTCTCGGAGGTCGCCGGCTCGAGGGCGCCCGGACGCACCCGCCGCCTCAGGATCCGGTCCTTGAGGGCGAGGCACGGCCGCTCGACGAGGTGCCAGGACAGCACCGCGCACGCGAGGGTGATGCCGAGCACGGTGAGGAAGTTGACCGCCGCGCCGCGCACCCCCCACAGGTCGATGACCAGCTGCTGCACCGGGAACGCGTAGAGGTAGAGGCCGTAGGAGAAGTCGCCGAAGCGGGCGGTGCGAGCGACGTACGGCGTGCGCGACAGGCCGATCGTCAGCACGGCGTAGGTGATGGCCAGCCATCCCGTCTCGAGCGCCCACGTGGGGAAGGACCAGGCGATCACCGTCTGCGCCGCGATCAGCGCGACCGCCACGTCGCCACGCAGGCGGAACCACGGCCAGGTCCGGAGCGCGAAGCGCACGAACGCGCCGGCCGCGAAGTAGACCCACAGCCCGGCCGCGTCACGCAGGCGCACGGCCCAGAAGATCGGCGACTCCTCCGGAGGCGCCTCGGCCAGCCGGATCGTCACGTAGACCGCGACGAGCGCGACGAAGGGGCGCAGCAGCCTCGGGAAGATGAAGACCAGGGGCGCCGCGAGGTAGCAGAGGAACTCCACGAACAGGGTCCACAGCGAGCCGTTGACCGCGCCCGGGTAGGGCAGGTCGGCCCACACCCCGGGGAGGAAGAACTGCACGAAGAGCTTGATGTTGTTGGTGACGTACAGGCGCGTCGCCGGATCGTCGAGGTAGGCGTCGCGGGACAGCGTCGTCACCAGCGGCCCCAGCACGTAGGCGGTGAGCACCACCACCA
>NZ_JBFUMD010000555.1:0-2322 GCF_054049555.1 Nocardioides sp. P5_C9_2 | reverse complement strand
CGTCCGAGCCGCCCGCCGAGACCGAGACCCCCGCCGAGACCGAGACCCCCAGCGCCTCGGAGACCTCCGTGCTGCCCGCGCCCACCGGGACCGCGACCACGGAGATCACGCCGTCGTCGTCCGCCACCGCCGAGGCGGAGGTGACCGAGGTCGAGGCTGAGGCCGATGGGGCCGATGAGGGTGTGTCCGGGTGGTGGTGGCTCCTCGCGGCCCTCCTGCTGGTGCTGGCGGGCGGGCTCCTCCTGTGGCTGAGGGCCCGGCGGCGCGGCACGGGGCGTGCCGACCTCACCGCCGCGGAGGACGAGGTGTCGTGGTTCGCTCGCGAGCTGCTGCCCGGCCTCCGGGACACCGGTTCGCGTGATCAGGTGGCGGGCGGTTGGGCCGTGTCCTCGGAACGTGTGGTCGCGCTCGAGGACCGACTCACGCGGCTCGAGGCGACAGCGAAGGACGACCGGGTGCGTGGACGGGCCAGGGAGCTGCGGGACGCGGTGCGGTTCGCCCGCGCCCGACTGGCCGACATGCTCCGCCCCGGTGACGGTGACGTGCGGTCGGAGATCGACGAGCTGATAGCGGTGCTCGAGGCGTCGCTCGACCGTCCCGCCCAGACGGCCCCCTGATCGCTCGGACCGAGGATCAGACGGCCGGCGAGAGGCCGGGGGCGCCGTCCTCGCGCGGGGTGAGCTCATCGCGCAGCTGACGGTTGATGCCCGTCATGAGGCGCGACACCTGGGTCTGGGTGACCCCGATGTCCGCGCCGATCTCACCCTGGGTCGCGTCGTGCAGGTAGCGCAGCTCCAGGATGCGCTGCTCGCGTGCGCCGAGACGTCGTACGAGCGGGGCGACCACGCTCCGGGCCTCGACCTGGCTGAACCCCGCCTCGTGGTGCACGAGGGTGGCGGCCAGCGGTCGCTCGGAGTCCTCGGTCGTCGCGTCGAGGGAGTCGACCGAGTAGCCGGCATGGGCCGAGACCGCCTCCTCGATCCGCTCCGTGGGGACACCGAGACGGGCCGCGATGTCGCTGGGACGCGGTGAACGGCCGAGCTCCTGGGTCAGCTCCCCGCTCACGCGGGTGACTCGGGCCTGCAGCTCCTGGATCGAGCGCGGCGGTCGGACCACCCAGCCGGTGTCGCGGAACCAGCGCCGCAGCTCGCCGCGGATGCACGGCACGACGTAGCCCAGGAAGTCCGTGGCCAGGGCCGGGTCGTAACGGCGGACCGCCTTGACCAGGGCCAGGCACGCCACCTGGCGCAGGTCCTCGGGGTCGATGCCGCGGCGCTCGTAGCGACGGGCCTCCTGGGTGGCCACGACGAGGTTGAGGCGGATGATCTCGTCCTCGAGCTCGAGGCGCACCTCGGCCGGGTCGTCGAGTCGGGCGAGCAGCTCGCCGGTGAGCTCCATCCGGCGGGCGCGGGAGACACCGCGGTGCCCCCGGGTCGGGGAGGTGGGTGACACGTCGTGTCCTTCGTGCAGATCGACCGTGGCACGCTGCTCGACCACGACCTCCGAGCCAACCAGCGGTCTCCGTGCTGCACTACCTCCCTTCGGGCATGCGATCCCACCAGTTGGGTACGGCGCGCCCATGACCGTGATGACACGCCGACGCCGCCCCGTGCGCGTCACCCTGGCCCACGAGTGCGAGCTCGTGACCGTCGGGTTCACCGGCCTCCTCGCGCCCTACGCCCACCGCGTGCAGGTGCTGCCCTCGCCGGGCGGCGTCCCGGCGCGCGACGTCGACCTCACCCTCCACGACACCCTGGCCGGAGTGCGCGACCTGCCCGTGGAGGCGGTCCACCACGTCGCGCACGACGGTCGGTTGGTGACGTGGACGTGGAACGCTCGCCCGGACCTGGTGGAGCTTGCGCTCGGCAACGGTGTGAGCGGCGTGTTGTCGAAGGCGCTCCCCGCGCCGCGGCTGGTCGCCGCCCTCGAGTCCATCCACCACGRCCGGCCCGTGGTGGACCTCGGTGCCGGCCAGCCCCCGGTCGAGACCCTCGAGATCCCGGCGTCGCCCCTCGAGACGCTCACGCCCCGTGAGGCGCAGGTGGTCGCGATGATCACCGCGGGCCTCGACAACCAGACGATCGCGGATCGCGCCTCCATCAGCATCAACTCGCTCAAGTCCTACATTCGATCCGCCTACCGCAAGATGGGGGTCGCCTCGCGCTCCCAGGCGGTCCTGTGGGGTGTGCGCCACGGCTATCTCGGCTCGGTGGCCCGGGACGAGGACCCGGGGCTCACCGCCTGATCGGGGGAGTGGTCGGTCGGCCCGGGGCCTCGGGGCTCACCGCCTGATCGGGGGAGTGGTCGGTCGGCCCGGGGCCT
>NZ_JBFUMD010000554.1:0-2325 GCF_054049555.1 Nocardioides sp. P5_C9_2 | reverse complement strand
GTCCTGCTCCTGCTCTGCCGCCTGGTGCAGGGCTTCGCCGTCGGCGGCGAGTGGGGCGGCGCGGTGCTCATGGCCGCCGAGCACGGTGAGGACTCGCAGCGCGGGTTCTGGTCGTCGTGGCCGCAGGCCGGCGTGGCGCTGGGCAACCTGCTCGCCACCGGCGTGCTGTGGATCCTCGCGGCCGTGCAGTCCGACGACGCGTTCAACGCGTGGGGCTGGCGCATCCCGTTCATGCTGAGTGCCGTGCTGGTCATCATCGGCCTGTGGGTGCGCCTCTCGATCGAGGAGTCGCCGGTCTTCAAGGAGGCGCAGAGCGAGCTCTCGACCGCCGAGAAGGCGCACGTGCCGCTCGTCGAGGTCGTCAAGAAGTACCCGCGCGAGGTCCTGGTCGCCATGGGCATGCGGATGGCCGAGAACATCTCGTACTACCTGTTCACCGTCATCTCCATCACCTTCCTCACGACGTACGTCGGCACCACCGGTGACAAGAGCATCATCCTCGAGGCGCTGCTCATCGGCGCCGTCGTGCACTTCGTGACCATCCCGCTCATCGGGGCACTCAGCGACAAGGTCGGCCGGCGTCCGCTCTACATCGCCGGCGCCATCGGCGTCGCCGCGTGGTCCTGGATCTTCTTCGACCTCATCGCCAGCAAGTCCGAGCCCAAGATCCTGCTCGCCGTGGTCGTCGGCCTGATCCTGCACGCCCTGATGTACTCCCCGCAGGCTGCGTTCTTCTCCGAGCTCTTCGGCACCTCGGTGCGCTACACCGGCGCCTCGGTGGGCTACCAGCTGGCCTCCATCTTCGCCGGCGCGCTGGCACCGATCATCGCCATCAAGCTGCTCGGCCCGGCCACCAACGGGGCGGCGAACGTCAACAGCGTCGCCATCTACATGACGATCGCCTCGGTGATCACGCTGATCGCCGTGTTCTGCGCCAAGGAGACCGCTCGCACGTCGCTGCGCCACGACCGGGTGCTCGACGAGTCCCGTACGTGACCCGCACGTCCTAGCACCACCCCAGACGCCCCGTTCGGCCCCGTGCCGGGCGGGGCGTCCGTCGGCGTCAGGCTCCCGGCTCGGCCGCCGTGCCGACCAGCGCGTCCCGTACGGCGTGCGCGGCCTCGGCGGCCCGCTCGTCGGAGAGCCGGCCCGCTCCCTGCTCCTGCAGGTAGAACACGTCCACGGCCTGCGGGCCCACCGTCGACACGTGGGCCGATCGCACCGAGATGTCGCACGAGGCCAGGGCCGCGCAGACGAGGTGCACGACGCCCGGCCGGTCGTCCGCCCGCACCTCGAGCAYGGTGGCCCGCCGCGACTCGCCGTACCGGACCACCACGACGGGGGCGAGACGGCCCGGCGCCGGACGCGACAGCCGGCCGGTGGCATCGAGCCTGCCCTCGCCGATCGCCACCAAGCGCTCGCGCAGCACCGCGGGGTCGAGCTCGGGGTCGGCGACCTCCCAGACCGAGACGCCGACCGGTACGGCATCCGGATCGCCGGTGCTGTCGTCGGGGTCCTGCGCCCAGGCCCGTGCGGACCGCACGGACACCCGTTGCAGGGCGAGCACCGCCGCGGCGTCGGCGAGCAGGCCGACCCGGTCCGGAGCGAGGATCGTCACGCGGGCGCCCCCCTCGTCGGGCTCGACGCCGACCCAGGCACCGCCGCGGCGCACGACGTCGGGCACCGGGACCGACCGGTCGTCCTCGGGCGAGGCCGCCTCGCCGGCGGCGCGGGCCAGTGCGTGGGTGGCCAGCCGGGCGACGAGACCCGCCCGCCACGTGGACCACGCCTTCGCCGACGCGGCGCGCGCGTCGGCCTCGGTGAGGGCGAGCAGCAGGGTCAGTGCCTCCGCCGAGGGCACCTTGTCGAGCACCGCGTCGATGGTGGCCGGGTCGTCGGGGTCCCGGGAGGTGGCGGTCTCGGACAGCAGCAGGTGCCGGCGCACGAGCAGTGCGACCAGGTCGACGGCCTCCGGCTCGAAACCCATGCGCTCCGCGATCTCGCGCGCGATCGGCTCGCCGGCGACCGAGTGCTCGGTGAGTCCGCCCTTGCCGATGTCGTGCAGGAGCGCGGCGACCAGCAGGACGTCGGGGCGCGCGACGCTGCGGATGAGCCGGGAGGCCTCCACGCAGGTCTCCACGACGTGCCGGTCGACGGTGAAGCGGTGGATCGCCGAGGCGTGCGGCAGCAGCCGGATGCGCTCCCACTCCGGGAGGAAACCGGCGAGGGCGCCGGTCTCCTCGAGGGTCTCCCAGACTCCCAGCAGCCCGTCGCCCGACGCGAGCAGCCTCACCAGGGCGTCCCGGGCCTCGGCGGGCCAGGGGG
>NZ_JBFUMD010000553.1:0-2325 GCF_054049555.1 Nocardioides sp. P5_C9_2 | reverse complement strand
ACCCGCGGCGTGGCACCAAGCGCGGCCACCTCCGCGTCCTGACCAACGACTGACCGGCGCCCGGCCGGCGCCTGACCGGGCGCGCCCGGCCACCGCCGCGGTGGCCGGACCGGCGCGGCGTCTAGGCTGCGGGCCATGCCCCAGACCCCCACGACCTCGACGGTCGACGCCGCCAACGTCGACGCCATCTTCAAGGCGTACGACGTCCGCGGCACCGTGCCGGACCAGCTGGACGACGAGCTGGCCTTCGCCACCGGATCCGCGTTCGTGGAGGTGGTGGGCGCCCCGGTGATCGTGGTGGGGCACGACATGCGCCCCAGCTCGCCGGGCCTCGCCGGAGCCTTCGCGGCGGGCGCCACCGCGGCCGGCGCGGACGTCGTGATGATCGGGCTGGCGAGCACCGACCAGCTCTACTTCGCCTCCGGGCACCTCGGCCACGCGGGCGTGATGTTCACCGCGAGCCACAACCCTGCGGCGTACAACGGCATGAAGATGTGCCGCGCCGGGGCCGTGCCGATCGGCTCGGAGACCGGACTGGCCGACATCCGCGACAGCGTGGTCCGCGGCGGCCACCAGCCGGCGCCCGCGACCGGCAGCATCAGCGAGCAGGACGTCCTCGAGGCCTACGCCGCGCACCTGCTGGCCCTGGCCCCCGTCGAGGGACGGCGTCTCAAGGTCGTCATCGACGCGGGCAGCGGGATGGCCGGCCTGACCGCCCCGGCCGTCTTCGAGCGCATGGGCGCGGACCGGGTCGAGCTGGTGCCGATGTACTTCGACCTCGACGGGACCTTCCCCCACCACGAGGCCAACCCCATCGAGCCGGCCAACCTCGTGGACCTCCAGGCGCGGGTCGTCGCCGAGCGGGCCGACATCGGCCTGGCCTTCGACGGCGACGCCGACCGCTGCTTCCTGGTCGACGAGCAGGGCCGCGCCGTCTCCCCCTCCACGTTGACGGCCCTCATCGCGTCCCGCGAGCTGGCCAAGGAGCCGGGCGCCACGGTCATCCACAACCTCATCACCAGTCGCGGTGTGCCGGAGATCATCAGCGAGCTCGGCGGTGTCCCCGTGCGGACCCGCGTCGGTCACTCCTACATCAAGGCGACCATGGCCGAGACCGGGGCCATCTTCGGCGGGGAGCACAGCGGGCACTTCTACTTCCGCGACTTCTGGCGCGCCGACTCGGGGATGCTGGCCGCCCTGCACGCGCTGGCGGCACTTGCCGGGACCGACCAGCCGCTCAGCGCACTGCTGGCCGACTACGAGCGCTACGTCGTGAGCGGCGAGATCAACTCCACCGTCGCCGACCAGGCCGCCGTGGTGGCGGGGATCGAGGCGGCGTACGCCGACCACGACGGTGCCACGACCGACCGCCTCGACGGCCTCACCGTCACCCACGACGACTGGTGGTTCAACGTCCGACCGTCCAACACCGAGCCGCTGCTGCGGCTCAACGCCGAAGGCCGCGACCGCCCCACCATGGAGCGGATCCGCGACGAGGTCCTCACCACCATCAGGAGTGACGCGTGAACATCGATCCCCAGCTGCTCAAGATCATCGTCTGCCCCGACTGCCACGGCGACCTCCGCGAGGAGTCCGACGAGCTGGTGTGCACCGCGTGCGGCCTGGCCTACCCGGTCCGCGACGACATCCCGGTGCTGCTCGTCGACGAGGCCCGCAGGCCGGGCTGACGTCATGGTGACGTGGTTCGACGAGGCCAGGCTCGACGACGAGCAGGTGCTGGCCGCCCACGACCCGCGGCTGCGAGAGCTCGCCGGGAGCGGCGCCCGGGTCCGGCGCGAGTCCCACGACGCCTCCGCCGCCACCGCCGAGGCGATCGCCGGCCAGGAGGGCATGGACCAGCCCCGTGCCGTCATCGCCGCGGGTCCCGACTCCCGCCTGCTGCGTGCGGTGCTCGARCCGTGGTGCCCGGTGCCCTTCGTGGCCTGGCCCGCCCCGGCCCTGCCCGGGTGGGCCGGCAGCCTCGACCTGGTCGTGATGCTGGCCCCGGAGGGCTCCGACAGCGGTTCCGCGTCCGCGGTGGCCGAGGCGGTACGCCGCGGCTGCCAGGTGGTGGTGGCCTGTCCGCCCACCTCGATGGTCGCCGAGCACGCGGCCGGGCGCTACACCACCGTGCTCCCCACCGTCACCGGCGACCAGCTCGCGACCGCCGTGGTGATGCTCGACTACCTCGCGCAGGTGCGCCTCGGTCCCCGCGCCGACGCCGACAGCGTCGCCACCGCGCTCGACGCGGTCGCCCAGGAGTGCTCGCCCTTCCGCGACCTGACGGTGAACCCGGCCAAGATGCTGGCGATCGCCCTCGCCGAC
>NZ_JBFUMD010000552.1:0-2329 GCF_054049555.1 Nocardioides sp. P5_C9_2 | reverse complement strand
GAGTAGGTGAAGTCCTTCTCCTTGCACTCCTCCTCGGTGTACTTCGGGTCGACGAACACAGGGTTGTCGAACGAGAGCATCATCGTCTCGGAGAAGTCCTCGATCGGGGAGATCTCCTCGAAGATCTCCTGCAGACCTGACTTCTCCGACACGTCTTCGCCCGCGGCCCGACGGGCTGCGACCATCCCTTCCCACTTCTCGCCGCCGACGAGCCACTCGAAGCTGTCGGTCTGGAGGGAGAGGAGAGCGGGAACCTCGAGAGGTTCGGCGATCTTCGCGAAAGAGGTGCGGTTGGACTTGAGCAGGGAGTTACCAGCGGAGCTGCGCGCGGCCAAGAGGGTGTCCTTCGAAGGATCGTGATCCAAGAGATCGCCGGCCGACCACCACGACACCCGTCCGGGCAGGGTGAAGGGCATATGAGGGCAGGCGCAAAGACACAGGCTACCGCAACACAGGGCTCGCTTCAAAGGCGGGGTCGATGGCGCTGGAGTGCTCCACTCGCCGTTCGCTCACGCGTTGCCGACGATGATGACCGGCGACCGGGAACAGGTCAAGCACCGACCCGGTTCAGCCCTGTGCCGGTGACGTGACGAGGTCGTCGACGAGCCACTCGTCGTCGACCTTCTGCATCGTCACGGTGACCTGGTCCTTGTAGGTCTCGGGCTCCGGGGTGAGCTTGTTGGTGGTGGGGCGGTCCACGAAGACCAGCACGTCGACCCGGTCCTGGCCCGAGCGCACGATCCCCGACGCCACGACCGTCGCCCGGACGGTGGTCTGCGTCTGCGGGGCGTTGTCGGCGATGACCGCGAAGAGCTTGTCGTAGTCGGCGCGGTAGCCGGAGGTGAGGTATCCCTCCGCGCGCGCCCGGTCCTCCTCCAGCGAGGCATAGCCGTAGGACAGGACCGGCACGATGGCGCGCTCGGCCGCGGCCTGGGCGGCGCGCGTCGCCTCCTCCTCGGTCTCCCCCGAGGTCGTCTGCCACGCCCAGGCACACCCGGCGACGAGCCCGGCCAGCACGAGTCCGACCGCGGCCAGGAGCCACGCAGGGACGGAGTGGGAAGACACAGGGACGGAGCGGGGAGACGCCGGGGCGGGGTCGAGTGGGTCCCCGCCGGGCTCGTCCGCCACCGTCACCGGGTCGGGCTCGGGCTCGGACTCGGCGAGCGAGGCGTCGTACGCCGCCCGGCGCGCCGGGTCGAGGAGCACCTCGGCGGCCGCATTGAGCGAGGCGAAGCGGCGTGAGCCGGGCTCGAGGTCGGCGATGCCGGCGCGCCAGGCGGCACGTACCTCGTCGGCCGGGGCGGCGCGGTCGACGTCGAGGACGTCGTACCAGCTGGGGGTCTGGGTCGAGGGCGTGCTCACGGCTGGGCTCCCGGGTCGGGCTCGGTGGGGGCGGCGGCGTCACCGGAGACCGGGTCGAAGTCGTCGACGAGCCACTCACCGTCGACCGCGACGAGGCTGACCTCGATCCGGAAGGGGATGGGCTCCTGGTCGACGGTCTTGCCCTTGACCTCGTAGGAGTCGCTGAACGTGCCGGCGACCAGGGCCCGGGCCGAGTCCTGGTCGATGCTGGACACGCCGGTCGAGAAGACGTCGGCGACCCGGGTCACCCCGGCCTGGGCGACGAGCTGCTCGGCGGTGCCGGCCTCCTTCTCGAAGGACGCGGCGAACTTGTCGGTGATGACGTCGGTGACGCGGTCGCGGTACTCCGGCATCGCGCCCTCGTCGTCGAGCAGGTCGGGACCGTAGGTGCCCATGCGCAGCATGAACTGCTCGGTCTGCGCCATGACCTCCTCGCGGGAGGACTGCACGTCGTCGCCGTCGTCGCCGCGGGCGAGGAGCAGCCAGGCCAGGAGGCCGGCCGCCACGAGGGCGAGCACCACCAGGACAGCGAGCAGCACCGTCCGGAAGCGGACGGACCGCGGGGGCGCTGCGGCGGTCGCGCTCGTCACTGCTGCGTCAGCAGGGGCTGCAGGAACAACCATTTCCACGACTCCTCTCCCAAGGTCCGGGGGGCGACGCTACCGCGCGACTCGAGCCGGGCGGCCTCCGTCTCGCCCCACACCAGCTCACCGGTGTCGGGGTCGTAGGCGGCGACCGGCGGGGCGTACGACGCGGCGGGGCGGGGGGCGTGCTGACCGCCGCGGGCGTTGGACTGCGACGCGGGCTCGGCGCAGCGGGCGGACGTGTTCATCGCGCGGTTCTCTCCGTCCTGCGGGGGGCGGGTGTCGGTGCCCTCGTAGCCGGCGTGGCACACCGGCGGGTCCTGGGTGAGGACCATCCCGAAGTGGGCGTCGTAGTTGCCCGTGGCCGGGGTCCTGGACACGAC
>NZ_JBFUMD010000551.1:0-2343 GCF_054049555.1 Nocardioides sp. P5_C9_2 | reverse complement strand
CCCCCACGTCGGTGGCGTCCCCGAGGTCCAGGACGACGGCGCGGGCCAGGTCGGCAGCCGCGGCCAGGGTGGCGTCGGGCGAGGTCTCGGTGAGGGCGATCACGGGCGAATCATGACAAACCACGGGGCTCCYGTCTCCTCGACCGGCCCACGGGGTGCCTGCTGCACGCCCATGACCCACCCACACGGCAGGATTGGGCCATGAGCGCCGAGCACCCGACCCGACCCGACGGGACCGACCGCTCGCGCCTCGGCGGTGCCGGCCGAGGAGTCCGGGCGGCCGGTCGCGGAGTGGGACGCGGGGTCGCCGGCGCCGGCCGGGCGACGGGCAGGGCGAGCCGGTTCACGGTGGCCCAGGCCCGACGCGCCACGCGCGCCGAGGGGGCCGGCGACTCCGGGCTCTCGCGCCTCATCGAGCTGCACGCCCTCAACGCCGCCGGCGACGCCGCGGTCGCGATCTCGCTGGCCGGCACCCTGTTCTTCCAGGTCCCGACCGGCGAGGCGCGGGGACAGGTCGCCCTCTTCCTGGGTCTGACGATGCTGCCGTTCGCCATCGTGGCCCCGCTGATCGGGCCCTTCCTGGACCGCTTCAGCCACGGTCGCCGCTGGGCGGTCGGCGCGACGATGGCCGTGCGCGCCTTCCTGTGCTGGGCACTCGGCACGGCGGTGGCCACCGACTCCGAGTGGCTCTTCCCGGCCGCCCTCGGCGTGCTCGTCGCGTCCAAGGCGTACGGCGTCACCCGAGCCGCTGCGGTCCCCCGCCTGCTCCCGCCCGCCCTCACCCTCGTCAAGGCCAACGCCCGGGTCTCCCTGGCGGGCGTCGTCGGCGCGACGGTGTCGGCGCCCATCGCGATCCTCGCCTCCACGGCGGGTCCCGAGTGGTCGCTGCGCTACGCCTTCGTGCTCTTCGTGCTGGCCACCATCTGGGCCATCCGGCTCCCCCAGCGGGTCGACTCCAGCTCCGGCGAGGAGCGCCTGGCCCTGATGCCGGGGCCCAGCGCCGGTCCCCGCTCGACCACGCGGCGCCGGATGCCGAGCGCGGTCGCCTTCGCCCTCAGGGCCAACTGCGGGCCCCGCTGGCTCAGCGGCTTCCTGACGATGTTCATGGCCTTCCTGCTGCGCGACCACCCGATCGGCGACTGGCGGCCCGAGGTGCTGCTCGGGCTCGTCATCGGTGCCGCCGGCCTCGGCAACACCCTCGGCATCGCCCTCGGCTCGATGCTGCGGCGCATCGACCCGGCGCTGACCGTCGTGCTGGCGCTGGTCGCCGACGCGGTCGCGGTGGCAGTCGCCGCGCTCTTCTACGGCCTCGTGCCGCTGGCCGTGCTCGGCCTCACCGCCGGGCTCGCCCAGTCGCTGTCCAAGCTGTCGCTGGACTCCACGATCCAGCGCGACGTGCCCGAGCGCGTCCAGGCGAGTGCCTTCGCGCTCTCCGACACCACGCTGCAGCTGGCCTGGGTCATCGGCGGCTTCATCGGGATCGCGATGCCGCTGATGCCGCAGCTGGGCCTGGGCATCGCGTGTGCCGTGGTGGTCGCGTGGGGCGCCTACGTGCTCCTCACGCGACCGTCCGACGTCGGTACGTCGCCGGGCGGGGCCTAGCGTCCCGCTCGGGACCCGTCGCTCAGAGCTCGAGCTCGTCGGCCAGCGCCCGCAGCAGCTTGGCGGTCGGCCGGGCCGTCCGGGCCTCGGGGTGCCGGCCGTGGCGGTAGGTCTCGCCGACGTCGTCGAGGAGCTTGATCAGGTCCTCGACGATGGCGACCATCGCCTCGGGGTCCTTGCGCTGGGCGCTGCGCTGGTTGCGGGTCACCGAGGCCGGCGCGTCGAGGACGCGCACCTGGAGCGCCTGGTCGCCGCGACGACCCTGCGCGATGCCGAACTCGACCCGGGTGCCGGCCTTGAGGGTCGAGATGCCCTCGGGCAGCGCGTCGGAGTGCACGTAGACGTCCGCGCCACCGTCCTGGGACAGGAAGCCGAAGCCCTTGTCGGCGTCGAACCACTTCACCTTGCCACTGGGCACGGCCGGGACCTCTTCTTCGTGCGGGCGCCTTGCGGCGGGACGGTGCGACCGGGCGTCGGCCCGAGCGCGCAAAGACTATGCGTGCGCAGCGGCCGTCCGCCACCGGTGCACCATTTCAGGACCGCACTATGCGGGACCGGCCGGTGCGGCGGAGAGCCCCTCGTTGAGCGAGCC
The DNA here is from genome assembly GCF_054049555.1 of Nocardioides sp. P5_C9_2. Lineage (NCBI taxonomy): Bacteria > Bacillati > Actinomycetota > Actinomycetes > Propionibacteriales > Nocardioidaceae > Nocardioides > Nocardioides sp. P5_C9_2. The sequence continues at coordinate 149 of NZ_JBFUMD010000551.1, read as the reverse complement.
CGACCGGAAGCCCCGCGGGTCGACCGCGGCCACCGCGAAGCCCGCCGCACGCACGGCGGCGGAGACCGCGGCCTCCGCCGGGGTGCCGGGGGCCACGGGCCCGGAGACGAGGTCGCGGTCCAGCTCGACGCTGCCCCGCTCCCCCAGGT
>NZ_JBFUMD010000550.1:0-2350 GCF_054049555.1 Nocardioides sp. P5_C9_2 | reverse complement strand
GCCGCGACCAGCACGACCGCGGTCGTCAGCGAGTCCACCGGCGACGCTCCCGCCGGCGAGGGCGCGAGCCGCAATCGCAACCGTCGTCGCCGGACCCGCTCGGGCGGCTCGGCGAACTCGGCCGCGGCTCCCGCCTCCGAGTGAGGATCCCCCTCGCGGGGTGACCCGCACCTGACACGCGAGAAGACCCGGCGCCTCGTGGCGCCGGGTCTTTMGCGTGTCGGAGGTCGGGCGGAGGGTCAGCCCTTGGCGGGGACCCAGGCCCTGGCGGTGAGCGCCGGGTGGTCGCTGATGCCGTTGTAGACCTTGGCGAAGCCGGAGAACTCCGCGCCCGCGCCGAGCATCCAGTCGGGCCCGCCGAACCTGGGCACGGGGCACGGCTTCTTGGCCGTCCCGCCGTTCATGGACACGAGCGGGGTCGCCCGCGCGACCTTGGAGCAGAACTCCGAGCGCTCGTTGACGTCACCGACGACGAACACGGGCCGGTCCTTGCCGAGCATCCTCTTGACCTGGGCGATCTCCTTGGCGGTGGAGACGTCGCGCTCGGTCTCGTGGCCACCGGGGGCGTTGTGGATCGCCACCACCCAGAAGCCGCGGCCGGTCTCGCGGTCGCGGAGCCGGACATAGGGGATCGGGCGCTGCCAGCCGAGGAACGGACGCATGACGTGGCCGGTCTCCATGATCTTGACCTCGGAGGTCTTCCAGGCGATCTGGATGGCCGAGCCGCGGGTGCCGAGGGTGCGTCGCGGGAAGAAGTGGTAGCCGGGCAGCGTCTTCTGCATCTGCCGCAGCTGGTCCTTGGCCACCTCCTGGAAGGCGGAGACGGTCGCGTCCTGGTCCTGCACCCAGCGGGCCGCGCGGGAGGCACGGTCGACGCCGCCGCGGGCCATCGCGGAGCTCAGGATGTTGAAGGTCGTCAGCCGTACGCCGTACCCGTTGCGGGGGCGGCCGTCGGTGGTCGACGGGGTCGCGAGCGTCGAGGTGCTGGTCGCGGGCGTGCCGGGGTCGGCGTGGGCCGCGCCGGTCGTCAGCACGGGCGCGGTGCTGAGCCCGAGGGCCAGGACGCCGGCAGCAACGAGGGACTTGGTCGTCGAAGGCATCCGGGCACTGTAGGCAACCCCCTCGGCGTGGCGCCAAATCGGCACCGGGTGCCCGGGCCGGCCCCCGCGCGGGTCAGACCACGACGACCGTGGTGCCGCTGGACGCGAAACGCCACATCGCCACGGCGTCCGGCAGCGCCTGCCGGATGCACCCGTGGGACTGGGGGGTCCCGAGTTGCGCACGGGTCTGGAGGGGCTCGCCGAGCCTGGTGGGGATGGAGTGAAAGCCGATGGCGGCGTGCTGGCCGTGCGCGAAGCGGACGAAGTACTCCATGACGCCCGAGTCGTCGATGCCGACGGCCCACCGCGACCGCGACCAGACCTCGTAGGAGCCGGGCTGGAGGTTGTCGGTGACGCTGCCGCTGACCAGGTAGGTGCGCCGCACCCCGTCGTCGGCACCGAGCAGCCAGACCCGCTGGGCCTCCTCGCTGAACACGACCCGGCGGCCGGTGCCCGAGTCGGCGGGGACCGCGAGGGGGTCGGGCGCGGGGGCGACCGGGGTGGTCTCGGTCGGAGTGGTCCCCGTGGGGCCGGGGACCGGAGCGGGGGGCGGGGTCGTGGACCCGCTCAGCACGGCCGTCTCCTCGGCAGGCGCGGGTCGTGCGCGGTCCGCGGCTACGGCCGCGTCCCTCTCGAGGGGCAGCAGGCCCACTCCCCCGAGCACCGACACCGCCGTGACGACCGCGGACGCCGCGACCAGCACGATCCGGCCGTAGCGCGGGTGGGCGGACCGGTGGCGGGTCATCGGGTCAGGCCTTGCCCCGGGTGGTGGCCCGCTTCGGCGCGGCCTTCGACTTCCTGGCCTTGGGCCGCTGCGAGCGGATCACCAGGTTGGCGGCCACCTCGCGGTAGGCCTGCGCCCCCTTGTTGCTGCGGCTGGTCGCCAGGATGGAGCGCCCGGCGGCCGGGGCCTCGGCGAACTTGATGGTCTTGGGGATCGGCGGCTCGATGACCTCGAGGTCGTAGGTCTCGCTGATCGTCTCGAGCACGGTGCGGGCGTGGTTGGTGCGCCCGTCGTACAGCGTCGGCAGGACGCCCCAGACCTCGAGCCCACGGTTGGTGAAGCGGCGCACGTCGTGGACGGTGTCGAGCAGCTGGCCGACCCCGCGGTGCGACAGCGTCTCGCACTGGAGCGGCACCAGGACGCCGTCGGCGGCGGTGAGCGCGGCCACCGTCAGCACGCCGAGCGAGGGCGGGCAGTCGAGCAGGATCCAGTCGTAGCCCGCCTCGTCCTCGGCGAGCTGCTCGAC
>NZ_JBFUMD010000549.1:0-2358 GCF_054049555.1 Nocardioides sp. P5_C9_2 | reverse complement strand
TGCCTGTGCTGCTGGCCAACAACGCCCACGCCGCGTCCACTAGCAAGGCCAAGGCCAAGACCTGGAGCGTCATGGTCGGCGCAGAGTCGAGCTCGGGCGCCGTACAGACGATGGCGTACGGCCCCAAGAAGATCTGGATCAACGCCGGCGACACGGTGCACTGGGTCTCGAACTCCATGGAGCCGCACACCGTGTCGTTCATCGACGCGAAGCACCCGGCGGTCCCGTTCGACCTCGCCACCACCTACATGACGGCGCCGACGTCCAAGCAGAGCATCTCCAAGCCGGGGCAGTTCCGCAGCTCGGGGATCATGGCCCCGGAACCCGACGCCGTCTTCCCCGACGCTGTCAGCTCGTACGACCTGAAGTTCAAGAAGCCGGGCACGTACCACTACCTGTGCTACCTCCACGGCAAGGCCATGTCCGCGGTCGTCAAGGTCCGCAAGGCGGGCACGCCGTACCCGCACACGCAGGCCGAGTACAAGGCGATGGCCACCAAGGCGTCGAACGCCGACATCGAGCACGGGCTCGACCTGTGGGCCGACGCACTCGGTGCCGCGGACTCCCACCACGTGTTCGTGGGGGCTGCGGACACGAGCGTGATGGTCAACCGGTTCATCCCCGGCAACATCGTGGTGAAGGTCGGCGACAGCGTCACCTTCGACCTGGCGATGAACGCGTTCCCGGTCCCGCACACGATCACGTTCGGGCCGCCCCCGGCCAACCCGCTCGCGCCCACCGGCGACCCGACGAACTTCCAGGGGGCCGCCCTGAGCTCGGGGGTGATCCTGCCGCCGGGGTTCGGGCCGCCGCCGAGCGCCTTCACGGTGAAGTTCACCAAGGCAGGCACCTACCCGTTCGTCTGCCTGCTCCACGCCGGCATGGGCATGGTCGGCCAGGTGGTCGTGCAGTAGCCCGTACACCGAACAACAGGAGACCGTTCCGAAGACCGACGACGCCGCGGGGTGGGGGCACCGCGCGGCGTCGCCGGAGCTATCCGGTGCGGCGTGAGTCGCGGTAGTCCTCCACGAGACGACCCTTCTCGAGGATCCGACGGACCAACCGCCCGCCTGCGATCCTGAACTCGTGGTCGAGTCGGGGCGGCGCCACGACCCGCATCCGCGAGGCGGCGTCGACCGCCGCGGCGATCGCGACCACCTGCTGCTCGAGCTCCGCCACGCGTCGCTCGAGGTCGCCTTCGCGCAGCTCCGTCCCGCCGTGGTCCGGCTGTCCGTCCTGGTCCCTCACGTGGTGTCCTCCGATGCCGGTGTGTGTCGTCCTTGCGCCCCCATGACCGTCTTCCCGCCGCCGGATGACGCGGATCTCCCGTCATGCGCCCGGCCGACGCTGGTCATAGACTCATGGAGGTCTACCCAAGGGGCCGCAGGTCCTGCTTCCCGGCGGGAAGGAGGACTCCGTGGCGGGCGAAGCCGAGCCGAACGCTGGGCAGCCGTACGACGAGCGCGTCATGGTCGACCTCGTCCCCGTGGTGCGTCGCGTGGTCGGGGCCAGGATCAAGGACTCGCACACCGTGGACGACCTGGTCCAGGAGACCCTGGCCAGGCTGATGTCCTCCTCCAGCCGGGTCGATCCGGGCAAGCTGCACCACTACGCGGCGGTCACGGCGCGACACGTCGTGGCGTCGTACGCCGAGCGGAACGACCGGGCGCGCAGCCGTTCCCACCTGTGGGTCGAGGTCGGGGACGTGGAGCCGCCCGCCGACGGGCTGCTGCGGCAGGAGGATCGTGAGTTCGTCAGCGCTGCGCTGGCTCAGCTGTCCGCAGCCGACCGGGACCTCCTGGTGGCCCACGAGGTGCACGGCGCGGACACCAGCACGATGGCGGCCGAGCGGGGCTCGACGCCCGGTGCGGTCGCGGCCCGGCTGAGTCGTGTCCGTGCGAGCCTCCGCGTGGAGTACCTGCTGGCTGCCGAGGCCATCGAGCCACCGACCGATCGGTGCCGGCCGGTGCTGCGTGCGCTGTCCAGCGGCGACCGGCGGCGCCAACGGGAGCTGGACGTCCACGGCCATCTCCTGGAGTGCACGGCGTGCGCACAGCTCGCCGACCGGCTCTTCCAGCGACGCGGACGCCCCGACGAGGACGGTGTCGTCCGGGTGCCGGTGTCGCGGGACGCGGACGTGGTGACGGCCAGGCAGCAGGGACGCGAGGCCGCGGCGCGTGCTGGCTTCTCCGCGTCCGACCAGACCCTCATCGCCACCGCGATCTCCGAGATCAGCCGCAACATCGTCAAGTTCGCCGAGCGCGGCGAGGTGACGGTCTCGCTGGTGTCGGAGGAAGGGCGCCGGGGGATCAGTGTCGTGGCCCGCGACGTGGGGCCGGGGATCGCGAACCTCGAGGA
>NZ_JBFUMD010000548.1:0-2376 GCF_054049555.1 Nocardioides sp. P5_C9_2 | reverse complement strand
GTCCAACACCATGGGCACCGAGCTGGAGTTCACCGAGGGCATGCAGTTCGACAAGGGCTACCTGTCGGCCTACTTCGTCACCGACCCCGAGCGCATGGAGGCCGTCCTCGACGACGCCTACATCCTCCTGCACCAGGGCAAGATCTCCTCGATCTCCGAGCTGCTGCCCCTCCTCGAGAAGGTCATCGCCGCCGGCAAGCCGCTCTTCATCCTCGCCGAGGACGTCGAGGGCGAGGCGCTCTCGACCCTGGTGGTCAACAAGATCCGCGGCACGTTCAACGCCGTCGCGGTCAAGAGCCCCGCGTTCGGTGACCGCCGCAAGTCGATGATGCAGGACATCGCGGTCCTCACCGGCGGCCAGGTCGTCGCCCCCGAGGTCGGGCTCAAGCTCGACCAGGTGGGTCTCGAGGTGCTGGGCCAGGCCCGTCGCGTCGTGATCACCAAGGACGACACCACGATCATCGAGGGTGCCGGCGACGCCGGTGCCGTCGAGGGCCGCGTCAACCAGATCAAGGCCGAGATCGAGAACAGCGACTCCGACTGGGACCGCGAGAAGCTGCAGGAGCGCCTGGCCAAGCTGGCCGGCGGCGTCTGCGTCATCAAGGTCGGCGCCGCCACCGAGGTGGAGCTCAAGGAGAAGAAGCACCGCATCGAGGACGCCGTGTCCGCGACGCGTGCCGCCATCGAGGAGGGCATCGTCCCCGGCGGTGGCTCGGCGCTCATCCACGCCGTCTCGGTGCTCGAGGACGACCTCGGCCTCACCGGTGACGAGGCCGTCGGCGTGCGCATCGTGCGCAAGTCCGCCGACGAGCCGCTGCGCTGGATCGCCGAGAACGGTGGGGTCAACGGCTACGTCGTCACCACCAAGGTCCGCGAGCTCGGTCTCGGCAACGGCTACAACGCCGCCACCGAGGAGTACGGCGACCTGGTCGCCCAGGGCGTCCTGGACCCGGTCAAGGTCACCCGCTCCGCGCTGGTCAACGCCACCTCGATCGCGGGCATGCTGCTCACGACCGAGACGCTGATCGTCGAGAAGCCCGAGGACGAGGAGCCCGCCGCCGCGGGTGGCCACGGGCACGGGCACGGCCACTGAGCCACGGCTCCACACACCACGTCGAAGGCCGCCGTCTCCCTCGGGAGGCGGCGGCCTTCACGCGTGAGGGGTCCCTCAGCCGCGCCAGCGGGCGAGCACCTGGGTCGCGCCCTTGCGGCCGTTGACCGAGGTGTGCCACATGAGGTCGCCCTCGGGGACCGGACCGCCGAGCCCGAACTTCGACACCGAGTCGCTCACCCGCACGAAGCGGTCCTCGGCCAGGTCGTAGACGTAGGTCCCCTCGGCGCCGCGCTGGTAGGACGTCACCGCCACCAGGCCCGGGCCGGCGCCCCCGGCGAGGTAGCCGTCCATGCCGCTGTCCTGGAGGGTGGTGACCTGCTCGCCGGAGGTGGTGAGCACCTGCACGCGGTCGTCCCGCACCCCGTCCTCGTAGGTGCCGCAGTACTGACCCATCACGACCCGGTCGTCGGTCGCGCCGAAGGAGAGCAGGTTGCACYGCTCGCCCGGCTTCGGGTCGAAGGAGCTCTCCTCACCGGTGGCCAGGTCGCGCACGTGCACCATCCCGCCGTCGCCGTTGGTGCCGTCGGTCCACACCATCGCGGAGTCGGTGAAGGCGACGTCGCCGACGCGCAGCCGCTCGTCGCGCACGTCGGCGGGATCGGTGAGGGACACCGACCACAGGTCGGAGGTGTCGCCCTGCGCGTCGGAGTCGTCGGCCTCGCCGTCCGGACCCGTCGGCCAGCCACCCTCCGGAACCTCGCCCGCGGTGGCGGGCACGGCGACGTACAGGCGCCCGTCGGGGCCGAGGTCGGTCTGCGGGAAGTCCACCTGCGGCAGGTCGGGCCACGACGTCGTGGACCAGGTGCGGGTGCCCCGGTCGAAGGCCATGACCACGAGGTCGCCGCGCAGCTCCCCGTCGGAGAAGTCGGCGTCGGGGTCGTACGCCGTGCGGCTCCACAGCAGCACGTCCTCGCCGAGGTCGACCGGCCAGACCTGCTCGCCACGCGTCGGCGGGGGCGGAAGCCAGTCCTTGGCCCCGCTCGCGGGGTCCATCAGGGCATAGCGCGCCCGAACCTGGTCCATGCTCGGCCCGTCGCGGAAGAGCACCAGCCCGTCGTCGGTGACCCCGTCGAGGTACTGGCCGTTGTCGGCGTCCAGGTCCTCGTTGGTGTAGGTCGTCAGCACGTCGTAGTCGCGCCCCTCGACGGCCGGCTCGGCATCGGCGAGCCGGAGCACCTGACCCGGGGGCACCGGGACGCCCGCCGTGCCGAGGTCCGGCGGGGACGGGTCCAACCACGCCCACGACCCGAGCGACACCACCC
>NZ_JBFUMD010000547.1:0-2378 GCF_054049555.1 Nocardioides sp. P5_C9_2 | reverse complement strand
GGAAGCAGGCGTGCGATGACCGTCCTCATCGGCTACGTGCCCACCCCCGTCGGCGAGGCGGCCCTCGAGGCCGGCCTCGCGGAGGCGGCCGCCCACGGCGACGACGTGGTGATCCTCAACAGCCCCCGCCGGGGCAGCACGGTCGACGCCAACCTGGTCGGACCCGAGGCCGAGGCCCGCCTCGTCGCCGCGGCCGCCGAGCGCGGCGTCACCGCGTCGGTCGACCAGGCCGGGCACGGTGCGGACATCGTCGAGGCCTTCACGACCGCGATCGAGCGCACCGGCGCCCGGCTGGTCGTCATCGGCCTGCGCCGGCGCTCGCCGGTGGGCAAGCTGGTCATGGGCAGCGACGCGCAGCGCCTGCTCCTGGAGCTCGACGCGCCGGTGCTGGCCGTCAAGCCTGCCCGATGACCTCGTCGCGGATCTCACGCGTCGTCGTCACCCCGGTCGCCTTCGCCGACCCGCCGCTCCTCAACGTCGTCGGCGTCCACCAGCCGTGGGCGCTGCGCGCGGTCGTCGAGGTGCACACCGACTCCGGGCTGCTCGGGCTCGGGGAGACGTACGCCGACGAGGCCCACCTCGACCGCCTGTCCGCGGTCGCGTCCTCGCTCGGCGGTCTCGACCCCTTCGACCTCGCCGGCGTACGTCGTACGGTCGTCGACGTGCTCGGCCGGGAGACCGGCGGCGCCGGCGCGTCCTTCGGCGGCATGCTCGACGTGTCGTCCGCCGTCGAGACGGTCTACTCGCCGTTCGAGGTCGCGTGCATCGACCTCCAGGCCCACGAGACCGGGCGGCCGGTGAGCGAGGTGCTCGGCGGCCGGGTGCGCGACCGGGTGCCGTTCAGCGGCTACCTCTTCTACAAGTGGGCGGGCCACCCCGACTCCCCCGGCTCCCCCGACTCCCCTGACGACGCGTGGGGCGAGGCGCTCACGCCGGACCAGCTGGTCGCCCAGGCGCACCGGATGGTCGACGGCTGGGGCTTCGGCTCCCTCAAGCTCAAGGGCGGCGTGCTCCCCCCGGAGCAGGAGTGCGACGCGATCGAGGCGCTGCGCGACGCCTTCCCCGACCTGCCGCTGCGGCTCGACCCCAACGGGGCGTGGACGCCCGCCACCTCGCTGAAGGTGGCGCAGCGGCTCGAGGGGATCGTCGAGTACCTCGAGGACCCCACCCCCGGCATCGACGGGATGGCCCAGGTGTCGGCCGGGACCGACGTACCCCTCGCGACCAACATGTGTGTCATCGCGATGGAGCACCTGCCGCCCGCGATCGCGAAGGACGCGGTGCAGATCGTGCTGTCGGACCACCACCTGTGGGGCGGCCTGCGCCGCTCACAGCTGCTGGCCGGGATCACCGAGACGTGGGGCCTCGGGCTGTCGATGCACAGCAACTCCCACCTCGGTGTCTCCCTCGCCGCGATGACCCACCTGGCGGCGGCGTCGCCGACGCTCACCTACGCGTGCGACACGCACTACCCGTGGAAGACCCAGGACCTGATCAAGCCCGGGGTGCTGTCGTTCTCCTCCGGCTCGGTCGCGGTCCCGACAGGGCCCGGGCTCGGCGTCGAGCTCGACCGCGACATGCTCGGCGTGCTCCACGAGCAGTACCTCTCCTGCGGCGTGCGCCGGCGCGAGGACACCGTCTACATGCGCACCATCGAGCCGGACTTCGAGGTCAACACCTCGCGCTGGTGAGGTGAGAGGGCAGTCCCGTCGCGCTGGAACGTGGCGACCGGGCGCTTCCGTCGCGCTGGAACGTGGCGACCGGGCACTTCCGTCGCGCAAGAATCTCGGCGCTGAAGCTCCACGCTCCTGCGTGGAGATTCATGTGGGTGCCTTCCGACCTGGAGTCCGACAGGTGCACCGGGTGTACGACGAGCGCCGCGGGCAGAGGTCGGCCTGTCCACGACGTCGTACGACGATCTCGTCCCCCGGACCTTGTTCCCCCGGGGAGGTCGGCGCGTCCCAGCGCGACGGAACCGCCCGGTCGGCGCGTCCCAGCGCGACCGAACTGCCCGGTCGGCACCGTCCAGCGCGACCGAACTGCCCTCTCGGCGTCAGGGGGTGAGGCGGCGCCGGGTGTTGCCGAGGTGGAGGCGCATGGCCGCCCGGGCGGTGTCGGGGTCGCCGGCCAGGACGGCGGCGGCGATGTTGTCGTGCTCGCGCTGGACGCGTTCGACGTGGGTGGCGTCGGTCATCGTGTACTTCTCGCCGAGGCRGGTGCGCGGGAGCATGATCATCATCGGCCCGAGCGAGTCGAGCAGGTCGACGTAGAAGCGGTTGTCGGTCGCCGCCGCGATCGCCCGGTGGAAGGCGAAGTCCGCCTCGACGGCGCCCTCGTGGCCGGCCACCGTGAACGACTCGTGGGCCGCAGTGATCGCG
>NZ_JBFUMD010000546.1:0-2383 GCF_054049555.1 Nocardioides sp. P5_C9_2 | reverse complement strand
ACCCCGTCCACGTACATGGTCACGTCCGTGGATGTGCGCACGCACCGCACGACGTGCCAGGCGCCGTTGTTCAACGCGGTCTTGGAGTTGGTGGCGACCTGACCAGTGGGGGACTTGAACAGGCAGCCCACGACGCCTCCGGGCTGCTGGAACTTGACCTGGCCACCCGCGTCCTTGGACTGGCCCTTCTGGATGATGTTGCCGAACTTGTCCGTCGAGCGGTAGCGGATCTCGACCGAGAAGGTGCCGGTGCCGGGGTCCAACGACCCGTCCGCAGCGTCCGGGACCATGATCAGGTGTGCGGCGCCGTAGTAGATCCCGGCGTCCGGGGAGTGCCGGTCCCAGTCGGCCCACGACCCGTTCATCCTGATGTGGTTGCCGATCGCCCCGTTGTGGCCCATGCCGGAGCTGTCGGCGGCCACGGTGGCGCCGGCCGGCTCGTTGAGCTCGAGGGACATCGTCGTGACCGCGGCCCTGGCCGAGATCGCGCTCCCGATCTCCGCCTGCGCCGTCGKTGCGGCGAGGACCAGGCACGCCACGGCCCCCACGCCGATCGTCATCCTTGCAGTCCGCATGTCTCCCCTTTCGGCGCCCGCCGTCGGGTCACCCCGAATCGAGTGTCAGCCGGTTTCGCGACGTCGGCGGGGATCCGGGGCAACATCCCCAATAGTTGGGCCAGCGTCACGGGTTAGGGGACCCTTGCTTGAAGACGAGGAAGCATTAACGTCACACTTGCGTTGTGCAATTCGTGAGGACGACTGCTGCGGCGCCCGACAGGGACGCCCCCACCCGTGAACGGGTGGCTCGGTCGATCCTCGAGAACGGGCCCTCCACCGCCCTCGCGCTCGCCGAGAGGCTCGAGCTGACGCCGGCCGCCGTGCGCCGCCACCTCGAGCACCTGGTCGAGAGCGGCACCGTCGAGGGGCGCGAGCAGAAGGTCTACGGCAGCCGAGGGCGCGGCCGTCCCGCCCGGGTCTTCGCACTGACCGACTCCGGGCGTGACGCGTTCGACCAGCAGTACGACGACCTCGCGGTCGCCGCGCTCCGCTTCCTGGCCGAGACGCAGGGCGACGAGGCCGTCATGGAGTTCGCCCGTCGCCGGGTCGCCTTCGTCGAGCGCGACTACGCCACCGTCACGGTGCAGGACCCCACGCTCACCCCGGCCGAGGCCCTGGCCCACGTCTTCACCGCCGGTGGCTATGCCGCCACCGCGCGCGACCTGCCCATCGGCGAGCAGCTGTGCCAGCAGCACTGCCCGGTCGCCCACGTGGCCCACGAGTTCCCGCAGCTGTGCGAGGCCGAGACCGAGGCCATCGGCCGCGTCCTCGGCACGCACGTCCAGCGGCTGGCGACGATCGCGCACGGCGACGGCGTGTGCACGACCTGCATCCCCAGCACCACCAGCACCACCAGCACCATCGGCACCACCCAGACCACGAGCACCCCCCCGAGCACCAAGGAGAAGCCATGACCTCGATCGAAGAGCTCAACCCCGAGCTCCAGGGCATCGGCCGCTACGAGTTCGGCTGGTCCGACTCGGACGACGCCGGCGCCACCGCGACCCGCGGCCTGAACGAGGACGTCGTCCGCGACATCTCCGCCAAGAAGAACGAGCCGCAGTGGATGCTCGACCTGCGCCTGAAGGGCCTCAAGCTCTTCCACCGCAAGCCGATGCCGACCTGGGGCTCCGACCTCAGCACCATCGACTTCGACAACATCAAGTACTTCGTCCGTTCCAGCGAGAAGCAGGCGACCTCGTGGGAGGAGCTCCCCGAGGACATCAAGAACACCTACGACAAGCTCGGCATCCCCGAGGCGGAGAAGCAGCGCCTCGTCGCCGGCGTCGCCGCGCAGTACGAGTCCGAGGTCGTCTACCACTCGATCCGCGAGGACCTCGAGGAGCAGGGCGTCCTGTTCCTCGACACCGACACCGCGCTGAAGACGCACCCGGAGCTCTTCCAGGAGTACTTCGGCACCGTCATCCCGGTCGGCGACAACAAGTTCGCGGCGCTCAACACCAGCGTCTGGTCCGGGGGCTCGTTCATCTACGTGCCCAAGGGCGTCCACGTCGACATCCCGCTGCAGGCCTACTTCCGGATCAACACCGAGAACATGGGCCAGTTCGAGCGCACCCTGATCATCGTCGACGAGGACGCCTACGTGCACTACGTCGAGGGCTGCACCGCGCCGATCTACTCCTCCGACTCGCTGCACTCGGCGGTCGTGGAGATCATCGTCAAGAAGGGCGGTCGCTGCCGCTACACGACCATCCAGAACTGGTCGAACAACGTCTACAACCTCGTCACCAAGCGCGCCACGTGCGAGGCCGGCGCGACCATGGAGTGGGTCGACGGCAACATCGGCTCCAAGGTGACCATGAAGT
>NZ_JBFUMD010000545.1:0-2389 GCF_054049555.1 Nocardioides sp. P5_C9_2 | reverse complement strand
CTCCCGGGGCGCCCGCTCCCAGTAGTCGGTGCGGTCCCGCACGAGGTCGTCGCTGGTCAGGTCGGGCACCCCGAGGGCACGCCGGGAGGCGTCGAAGTCGGTCACCGTCACCAGGGTCGCGTCGGCGGGGACCAGCGAGAGGGCCGCCTGCCCGGCGGGCAGCGAGTCGTCGGTGCCGTACGCCGGGACGGTCGGCTCCGGGGCCTCGGCCAGCGCCTGCGGCGTGGGTCGCGGCTCGTCGCCGCATCCCCCGAGGAGCAGCGGCAGGACCACCACCAGCCCGGTCAGCCGGGTCGTCGTACGACGCGGGAGGCGCGTGCAGGCGCGCGACCGGGGGCTGGATGACACGGCCAGAGTCTGCCACTGCGCCCCCAGCCGGCCCGCGCCCGCGTACCCTTCGCCCAGACGGAGAGGCGGACATGACTGACACCCACGCGACGGCGGTCGACGGCAGCACCGGATCGATCACCGCGCACGAGGCGGAGTGGTTCAGCCGCACCTTCACCCAGGTCGCCGACCACATGGGTCGTGCCGTCCTCGGCAAGGACCACGTCGTCCGCCTCGCCCTCACCTGCCTGGTCTCCGAGGGCCACCTGCTGCTCGAGGACCTGCCCGGCACCGGCAAGACGATGCTGGCGCGCGCGCTGTCCAACACCATCGAGGGCAGCCACGCGCGGATCCAGTTCACGCCCGACCTGCTGCCCACCGACGTCACCGGCGTGACGGTCTACGACCAGCACAAGGGCACCTTCGACTTCCACCGTGGCCCGATCTTCCACGACATCGTGCTGGCCGACGAGATCAACCGGGCCTCGCCCAAGACGCAGTCGGCCCTGCTCGAGGTGATGGAGGAGGGGCACGTGACCGTCGACGGGATCACCCACGACGTGCCGCGGCCCTTCATGGTCATCGCCACCCAGAACCCCATCGAGCAGGCCGGCACCTACCGGCTGCCCGAGGCCCAGCTCGACCGCTTCCTCATGAAGACGTCCGTCGGCTACCCCGACGCCGACGCCACCGAGGAGCTGCTGCTCGGCTCGGCGGTGCGCGACCGCGCCTCCCTGGTCGCCCCCGTCGTCTCCCTCGAGGTCGTCTCCGAGCTCACCCGGGTCGCCGGTGAGGTGTACGTCGACCGTGCCGTCGTGCGCTACGTGCGCCAGCTCGCGGAGGCCAGCCGTGAGCTCCAGCACGTGAAGATGGGCCTGTCCGCCCGCGGCTGCCTGGCCTTCATCCGGGTGGCCAAGACGTGGGCCGCGGCCGACGGCCGGACCACGGTGATCCCCGGCGACATCACCGCCCTGGCCACCCCGGTGCTCTGCCACCGGCTGCTGCTCGACCCGCAGGCGGCGTTCAACGGCGTCTCGGTCGACGACGTGATCGAGCGGCTGCTCGAGTCGGTCGAGCCCCCGACCTACCGCGGCTGAGAGTGCCCGTCGTGCTGTCGCGCGCGCTCGCGGTCCTGCGGGTCCCCACGCCCACCGGGCGTGCCGTGCTGCTCCTGGGGCTCGCGGCGTACGCCGGTTCCACGTGGGGGGGCCTCGTCGAGCTGCGTCTCGTGGCGGTGATGTGCCTCGGTGTCCTGCTCGCGTCCGTGCCCTGGCTGCTGGTGCCGATGCGGGTCGACGCCGACCTGCGGCTCCGCCCGCCGCGGACGACCGCCGGCGAGGCCGTCGAGGCATCCCTCACCGCCACCAACCGGGGCAGCCTGCCGCTGTGGCAGCCGCTGCTGCGGGTGCCTGTCGGGGACCGCGAGTCGTGGGTCCGGATGCCGTCCCTCGACCGCGGGGCCACCGAGCGGGCGGAGGTGCTCGTCGACGACCTCGCCCGGGGCGTCCTGCAGGTGGGACCGGCCACCGCGATCCGCTCCGATCCGATGGGACTGCTGCACCGGCCGGTGCGCTGGGGGCCGGCCCGTGAGCTCTTCGTGCGCCCGGCGATGGTGGTGGTGCCGAGCCTGGGCGCCGGGCGGGTGCGCGACCTCGAGGGCACGCCGAGCGACCGGGTGTCGATGAGCGACCTGGCCTTCCACGCGCTGCGGGAGTACGTCCCCGGCGACGACCTGCGTCACGTGCACTGGCGCTCCTCGGCCCGCGCCGGTGAGCTGCTCGTCCGGCAGTACCACGACACCCGCCGCAACCACGCGACCGTGGTGGTGGACGCCGACCCCGCGGCCTACCCCACCGTCGAGGGCTTCGAGCTCGCGGCCTCGGTGGCGGCGTCCCTGCTGATGTGCGCCGCCCGGGAGGAGTACGAGGTGACCCTGGCGTGCGGCAGCGTGCGGCTGACCGCGCTCCCGGCTCCCTCCGTGCTCGACGGCACCTGCCGGATCGACCCCGAGCCCGGCACCGCGACGGTGAGCGAGCAGGTGGGCACCGCGCTGGCCCTCGCG
>NZ_JBFUMD010000544.1:0-2395 GCF_054049555.1 Nocardioides sp. P5_C9_2 | reverse complement strand
ACGCTGAGCCGCAGCGTGCGCTCGGTCCCGCGGCCGGCCGTGTGGCAGGCCGAGCTGGCGGCGCGGGCGGCTGCCCCCGTCGCCCCCGTCGTCCCGGTCGCGTGAGTCGGGGTGCGTGGTCGGTTCAGGCCAGGGCGGCCGGGAGGGTCGCGCTCCACGCGTCGCGCAGCTCGGCGACGAGCACCTCGAAGTGCCCCTCGACCGCGAGGACGTCGCCGCCGGTCCGACCGATCGGCGTGAGGGGTACGCCGTGGCGCTCGGCCAGGGCGACGAGGCGGTCGGCGTTGTCGGTGGTCACCGTCACGATGGCGCGCGCAGCGGACTCGGAGAAGAGGGCGACGAAGCCATCGCCGCCGGCCACGTCGGCCACCGACACCGAGACCCCGATCCCGTTGCGGAAGGAGGCCTCCGCCAGGGCCTGCGCCAGTCCACCGTCGGACAGGTCATGGGCACTGGTGACAACTGCATCGCGCGACGCGTCGGCGAGCAGGGACCCGAGGGCCTGCTCGGCGGCCAGGTCGACCCGCGGCGGCGTGCCGCCGAGGTGTCCGTGCACGACGTGCGCCCACTCCGAGCCGGAGAGCTCCTCGCGGGTCTCGCCGAGCAGGAAGACGCGCTCGCCCGCGGCGGCGAAGTGACTCGACGTCCGCCGCGTGACGTCGTCGATCACTCCGAGCACGGCCACCACCGGCGTGGGCAGGATCGCGGTCTCCCCGGTCTGGTTGTAGAGGCTCACGTTGCCGCCGGTCACCGGGATGCCCAGCTCGAGGCAGCCGTCCTTGAGCCCGCGGCAGGCCTCGGCGAACTGCCACATGACGTCGGGGTCCTCCGGGGAGCCGAAGTTGAGGCAGTCGGAGATCGCCAGCGGGCGGGCGCCGCCGGTGGCGACGTTGCGGTAGGACTCGGCCAGCGCCAGCTGGGCACCGGCGTAGGGGTCGAGCTTGGCGAACCGGCCGTTGCAGTCGGTCGCGACCGAGACGCCGAGGTTGGTCTCGGGGTCGACGCGCACCATCCCGCTGTCCTGCGGCTGGGCGAGCACGGTGTTGCCCCGGACGTAGCGGTCGTACTGGTCGGTGATCCACGACTTGTCGCAGAGGTTGGGGCTGGCGACCAGGCGCAGCAGGGTCGCGCGCAGGTCCTCACCCGTCTCCGGGCGGGCCAGCGCCTCGGCGCGATCGGCCTGGAGGGCGTCCTGCCAGGACGGGCGCGCGTAGGGACGCTCGTAGGTCGGCCCGTCGTGGGCGACCGACCGCGGGGGTACGTCGACGACGCGCTCGCCGTGCCAGTCGATCTGGAGGCGACCGGTGTCGGTCACCTCGCCGACGACGACGGCCTCGACGTCCCACTTCGCGCAGATCGCCATGAAGGCGTCGACGTCGCCGGGCTCGACGACGGCCATCATCCGCTCCTGCGACTCGCTCATGAGGATCTCCTCGGGAGCGAGCGTGGAGTCGCGCAGCGGCACCCGGTCGAGCTCGACCTGCATGCCGCCGTCGCCGGCGCTGGCCAGCTCGGAGGTGGCGCAGGAGAGCCCGGCGCCGCCGAGGTCCTGGATGCCGGCGACGAGCCCGGCGACGAAGATCTCCAGGGTGCACTCGATGAGCAGCTTCTCCATGAAGGGGTCGCCGACCTGCACGCTGGGCCGCTTGGCGGGCCCATCCGCGTCGAACGTCTCGGACGCGAGCACCGAGACGCCGCCGATGCCGTCGCCGCCGGTACGGGCGCCGTACAGGATCACCTGGTTGCCGACCCCGGTCGCCTTGGCGAGGTGCAGGTCCTCGTGCCGCAGCACGCCCACGCAGAGCGCGTTGACGAGCGGGTTGCCGAGGTAGGTGCTGTCGAAGACCGCCTCGCCACCGATGTTGGGCAGCCCGAGGCAGTTGCCGTAGCCGCCGACGCCGGCCACGATCCCGGGCAGCACGCGGTGGGTGTCGGGAGCATCGAGCGGGCCGAAGCGGAGCGGGTCCATCACCGCGACGGGACGGGCGCCCATGGCGAGGATGTCGCGGACGATGCCGCCGACGCCGGTCGCGGCGCCCTGGTAGGGCTCGACGTACGACGGGTGGTTGTGCGACTCGACCTTGAACGTGACCGCGTAGCCCTGGCCGATGTCCAGGACGCCGGCGTTCTCGCCGATGCCCGCGAGCATGTTGCCGACGGGGGTCGTCTGAGGGATCTCCGAGAACTGCTTGAGGTGCACCTTGGAGGACTTGTAGGAGCAGTGCTCGCTCCACATGACCGAGTACATCGCCAGCTCGCTGCTCGTGGGGCGGCGACCGAGGATCTCGCGGATCCGGGCGTACTCGTCGGCCTTCAGCCCGAGGTCGGCCCAGGGCTGGTCGCGCCCGGGGTCGCCGGACGCGACGGCGACCGTGTCGAGGGTGCTGCTACGTGT
>NZ_JBFUMD010000543.1:0-2399 GCF_054049555.1 Nocardioides sp. P5_C9_2 | reverse complement strand
TCGGGGCGAGTGGGCCGCGGAAGAACTCCTGCTTGACCATGATGTG
The DNA here is from genome assembly GCF_054049555.1 of Nocardioides sp. P5_C9_2. NCBI lineage: Bacteria > Bacillati > Actinomycetota > Actinomycetes > Propionibacteriales > Nocardioidaceae > Nocardioides > Nocardioides sp. P5_C9_2. Next base: position 2,353 of record NZ_JBFUMD010000543.1, on the reverse strand, counting down.
CGGCTGCCGGCCCTGGCTCCACGCGAGGAGCAGCGAGAAGACCCAGTCCCAGTTGGACGTGTGCGGGGCGCCCACCACGATGCCGTGCGACGGCAGGGTCCCCTCGGTGCRCCAGCGCACCAGACGCAGGACGGTGCGGGCGAGACGGGGACGGACCACCATGCGCGACATGGGCGCAGGCTACTGGGGAGGACCGCACCGAAACCGGGGTGAGCCGCACCGCGTCCGGCCGATAGCATCGAGTGGTCCGCTCATCGAACCGAGCACCGCCAACCCAAGGAGCATCCCGTGTCCGACATCAAGGTCGTCCGCACCCACGCTGGACAGCGTGAGGAGCAGACCCTGACGACGGGCACCAAGGCCTGGGAGCTCTTCAAGGACGACGCCGACGTCATCGCGGCCCGCGTGGGTGGGGACCTCCGGGACCTGTCCCACGTGCTGGAGGACGGCGACGAGGTCGAGGGCGTCGAGGTGGGCAGCCCGGACGGCCGCGACATCCTGCGCCACTCGACCGCGCACGTGATGGCGCAGGCGGTCCAGCAGCTCTTCCCCGCGGCCCGGCTCGGCATCGGCCCGCCGATCGACAACGGCTTCTACTACGACTTCGACGTCGAGACCCCCTTCGTGCCCGAGGACCTGGTCAGGATCGAGTCCGCGATGCGCAAGATCATCAAGGAGAACCAGCGCTTCGAGCGCCGGGTCACCACCGATGCCGCGGCGCTCGACGAGCTCCAGGACGAGCCCTACAAGATCGAGCTGATCGGCCTCAAGGGCGGCGCCGGTGCCGACGACACCGAGGGCGCGGCAGTCGAGGTCGGCGCCGGCGAGCTCACCATCTACGACAACATCGGTCGGAGCGGTGAGACCAAGTGGTCCGACCTGTGCCGTGGTCCGCACCTCCCGACCACCAAGCGGATCCCCGCGTTCAAGCTGATGCGCAGCGCCGCGGCGTACTGGCGCGGCGACGAGAAGAACAAGCAGCTCCAGCGCATCTACGGCACCGCCTGGGAGACCAAGGAGGCGCTCGAGGAGCACCTCCACCGGATCGAGGAGGCCGAGCGCCGCGACCACCGCAAGCTCGGCCGTGAGCTCGACCTCTACTCGTTCCCCGACGAGATCGGGTCCGGTCTGCCGGTCTTCCATCCCAAGGGCGGCGTGATCAAGCGCGAGATGGAGGACTACGTCCGCCAGCGGCACATCGAGGAGGGGTTCGAGTACGTCGGCACCCCTCACATCGCCAAGGAGGGGCTCTTCTACACCTCGGGCCACCTGCCCTACTACGGCGACGGGATGTTCCCCGCGCTCGACGTGGACGGCATGGACTACCGCCTCAAGGCGATGAACTGCCCGATGCACAACCTCATCTACCGCTCCCGGCAGCGCTCCTACCGTGAGCTGCCGCTCCGGCTCTTCGAGTTCGGCTCGGTCTACCGCCACGAGAAGTCCGGTGTCGTGCACGGGCTGACCCGGGTCCGCGGGTTCGCCCAGGACGACTCCCACTCCTACGTCACCCCCGAGCAGGCGCCGGGCGAGATCAAGCACCTGCTCGACTTCTGCCTCGGCCTCTTCCGCGACTTCGGCCTTCATGACTTCTACCTCGAGCTCTCGACCCGGGACGACTCCAAGCCGGACAAGTTCATCGGCTCGGACGAGGACTGGGAGATGGCCACCGAGGTGCTGCGCCAGGTGTGCGAGGAGTCGGGTCTGGAGCTCGTCCCCGACCCCGGGGGCGCTGCCTACTACGGCCCCAAGGTGTCGGTGCAGGCGCGCGACGCCATCGGGCGGACCTGGCAGATGTCGACCATCCAGTACGACTTCAACCAGCCGTCGACCGATCGCTTCAACCTCGAGTACGTCGCCGCCGACGGCACCCGCAAGCAGCCGGTGATGATCCACTCCGCCAAGTTCGGCTCGATCGAGCGGTTCATCGGGGTCCTGGTCGAGCACTACGCCGGCGCGTTCCCGCCCTGGCTGGCGCCGGTCCAGGTCCAGGGCATCCCGATCGCCGAGCGTCACAACGACTACCTCTTCGACATCGCGAAGCAGATGAGGGCGCAGGGCCTCCGGGTCGAGGTCGACGAGTCCGACGACCGGATGCAGAAGAAGATCCGCAACGCACAGCTGCAGAAGGTGCCGTTCATGATGATCGCCGGCGACGACGACGTCGAGAAGGGAGCAGTGTCCTTCCGCTACCGCGACGGGCGCCAGGACAACGGCGTGCCCCTCGAGGAGGCCATCGCCCGCGTCCGGCAGGCGGTCGCCTCCCGTGAGCAGGTCTGATCGCGACGTGCCCGACCCCGACGGCCTGACCCGGCTGTGGACGCCGTACCGGATGGCCTACGTCCGCTCGGAC
>NZ_JBFUMD010000542.1:0-2407 GCF_054049555.1 Nocardioides sp. P5_C9_2 | reverse complement strand
GCCCGCGGCGCCCGCGGCGCCGGCCGTGCCACCGGCCGGTACGCCGGGAGGCGTGCCGTCGGGGGTGCCCGACGCAGGAGCTGCGGTTCCGGTCGAGGCGGCCGGCTCGGTGACGCCGAGCGCCTCGTTGATGAGGGCCACGACCTCGTCGGCGTCCTCGGCGTCGCGCAGCGCGTTGGTGAAGGCCGGCTTGACGAGGGACCGGGCGAGCTTGGTCAGCAGCTGCAGGTGGGTGGCGTCGCCGCCGGCCGGGGCGGCGATCAGGAAGGCCAGGTCCGCGGGCCCGTCCTTGGCCCCGAAGGCGACCCCGGGGCTCAGCCGGGCGAAGGCCAGCGTCGGCACGTCCACCCCGGTGGTGCGGCAGTGCGGGATGGCGATGCCGCCGGGCAGGCCGGTCGAGGAGGTCTCCTCCCGGGCGAACGCGTCGGTGACGAGCTGGTCGGCGTCCGCGGCGCGGCCGGCCTCCTCCACCACGGCGGCCAGCCCCCGGATCACGTCGTGCTTGTCGTCGCCCCACGTCGTGTCGAGGCGCACCAGTTCCCTGGTGATCAGATCGGTCATGCGGTGCCTCCCAAGGCGGTGACGGTGACGAGCTCGGTGCGGAGGTGCGACGGCTCGGGGATCGTGGTGCCGGGCAGTCCGGCAGCGGCGCTGCCGTAGGCCACTGCGAGGGCCAGGCGCTCGGGCGGCGTGAGTCCGCGGATGTCGCCCAGGACGTAGCCGAACAGGCTGGAGTCGCCGGCGCCCACCGTGCTGACGACGGTGGTCGGCGGGGGAGTGGCGTGCCACGCGCCGGCGGCGGTGACGAGGACGGCACCGTTGCCCCCGAGCGTCGCGAGCACAGCCTCCACGCCGCGGTCGACGAGGGTCCGCGCGGCCGCTGCCGCCTTCTGCGGGTCGGCCTCGAGGACCTCGGGGTCGCCGCCGGTGAAGGAGGCGAGCTCCTCCCCGTTGGGCTTCATCAGGTGCGGTGCCGCGCCCGGGAGGGCGTCCACGAGGGCGCGGAGCGGCGCCTCGCTCGTGTCCACGGCGACCTTGGCGACGGTGCGGCGCAGGCGGCGTACGACGTCGGCGTAGAACTCGGGGGGCGCCCCCGGCGGCAGCGAGCCCGCCAGCACGGCCCAGTCGGCGCTCCCGGCCCGCGCCATGAGCGCGTCGGACATCGCGTCGAGGTGGACCTGCTCGACGGTGGCCCCCGGTGAGTTGAGCTTGGTGGTGGTGCCGTCGGGCTCGGTGACGGTGATGTTGACGCGGACGACACCTGCGGGGCGCACCGGGCGACAGTCGATGCCGGCGGCGAGCAGCTCCATGACGAACGGGTCGTCCTTGGCCGCCGGGAGCACCGCGAGGGTCGGGTGCCCGGCGCTGACGGAGGCGCGCGAGATGTTCACGCCCTTGCCGCCGCCCTGGGAGGTGACGGAGTCGACGCGCTGCACGGCTCCGCGCACGAGCTCGCCGGCCAGCGCCACCGTCCGGTCGATGCTGGGGTTGGGGGTGAGGGTCAGGATCATGCGGTCACCACTTCCACGCCTGCTGCGTCGAGGGCCGACAGGTCGTCGGGCTTGATGGCTGGGTCGGTGACCAGGACGTCGATGTCACCGACGGTGGCGAACCGCATGGAGGACTCGACGCCGATCTTGGTGGAGTCGGCGAGGACGACGGTACGCCTTCCGGCGGCCACGATGGCGCGCTTGGTGGCCGCCTCCTCGCGGTCGGGGGTGGTCAGCCCGTGGCGGGTGCTCAGGCCGTTGGTGGCCACGAACGAGACGTCCGCGCGCAGGTCGGCGAGTGCCGCCACCGTGTCGGCGCCGACGGCGGCCTGCGTGGTGGGTCGCACCTTGCCGGGGAGGAGGAACAGGTCGATCTGGGGCAGCCCGGCGAGCCGGGCGGCGACGGGCACCGCGTGCGTGACGACGGTGAGCCGGTGGTCGCGCGGGAGCAGGCTGGCGAGCCGGGCGGTGGTGGAGCCGGCGTCGATGACGATGATGGATCCCGGCGGCGGGAGCAGGGCGATCGCGGCGGCCGCGATCAGGTCCTTGGCGGCGGTGTTGGCCAGGTCGCGCTCGGAGAGCCCGGACTCGATGACGGCCAGCGAGCTCGCCGGGACCGCGCCGCCGTGCACGCGCCGGATCAGGCCGATGCGCTCGAGGGCGGAGAGGTCGCGACGCACGGTCTCGGTGGTCACCAGGAACTCCTCGGCCAGCTCGGCCACGGAGATGCGGCCCTGGCGGGCGATGGCCTGGGCCATGGCCTGCTGACGTTCCTCGGCGTACACGTGGCTCCTTCCTCAACCGGGGTGGGACGACGTGTCGCCCGTCACGTATCTGTGTCTGTGTTGTTTTATCCCCGTATCTGTTGATTGTCAAGGAGGCGCTGAACTACGGTGTGTCCATGACCACACCTGCTC
>NZ_JBFUMD010000541.1:0-2411 GCF_054049555.1 Nocardioides sp. P5_C9_2 | reverse complement strand
GTGTAGCAGTCGGCGTCGTCGAGGAAGGTCTCCGCGATCCACCTGGCCCGGAGCGGGTCGCCGGGCATCAGGACGACGGGGGCGATCTCGCCGGGTGCAGCGCCGATGTGGGTGCTCATGGCCACGACCCTAACGACGACACGACCGCCAGTAGCGTGGCGGTCGTGAACGACGCCGAGCCCCAGCGCAGCCTCCCGCACCTCGCCCTCTCCGCCCACGCGCACAACCGCGTGGGCGAGCGTCGTACCGACGACGCCTGGCTCGACGAGCGGTGGGCCGACCCCGGCACCCGGGTCCTGGTCATCGCCGGCAACCGGCTGCGTCCCGTGGACGGCGACGCCGGCTGGGTGACTGCCCACGAGGCCCCGCCGGGGACGCGGGTGCTGCTCGGCGAGCGGGACGGGGAGACACGCTTCGCCGTGCTGGCCGACCCCCAGGACGTCGCGGGCGATCGTGACGAGTGGGTGCCGCTGCGCGGGATGCTGCCCACGCTGGTCGCCGACCCGGGCTCCGCCCCCTGGCTCTTCCACGCCGTCGGCCTGGCCGAGTGGCACTGGGTGACCCGGCACTGCCCGCGCTGCGGCTCCGCGCTCGAGTCGCGGCACGCCGGTCACGAGCTCGAGTGCACCGGGTGCGGACGCCGCCAGTTCCCGCGCACCGACCCGGCCGTGATCATGGCGATCACCCACGGCACACCCGGCTCGGCCGACGAGCGCCTGCTCCTGGGGCACCAGGCCGTGTGGCCCGAGGGCCGCTACTCCACCCTGGCCGGGTTCGTCGAGCCGGGGGAGACCTTCGAGGACGCCGTACGCCGTGAGGTGCTGGAGGAGGTCGGTGTCACCGTCGGCCGCGTCGCCTACTTCGGCAACCAGCCGTGGCCGCTGCCGGCGAGCCTGATGATCGGCTTCCGGGGCGTCGCCACCACCACCGACATCGACGTCGACGGCGCCGAGATCACCGAGGCCCGCTGGTTCACCCGCGAGGAGCTCCGCGCGGGCTGCGAGTCCGGCGAGGTGCTCATCCCCGCGGGCATCTCCATCTCGTCCTCGCTGATCGAGGACTGGTACGGCGCCCCGCTGCCCGGCGGCTGGTGAGCCGGCGGGGGGACCGGGGCCCCGGCGCTCACGCCAGGGCGGCGAGCTTCTCCTTGACCTGGGCCAGGCTCGGGTTGGTCTGCGCCGAGCCGTCGGCGAAGACCAGGGTCGGGACGGTCTGGTTGCCGTTGTTGGCCTGCTCGACGATCAGCGCGGCGTCGGGCTGCTGCTCGATGTCGACCACCGAGTAGGCGATGCCCTCCCGGTCGAGCTGGCCGCGGAGCCGGTGGCAGTAGCCGCACCAGGGGGTGCTGTACATCGTGAAGGTCATGGGTGTCGGTCCTGACGTCTAGGGTTTCGGTGTTCGCCGAGTCCAACCAACCACGCGCAGGAGTTGTTCCACCGCATGCCCGCCCCTACCGACCTCCTGGACGCGCTCGACCCCGAGCAGCGCCGGGTCGCCGAGGCGCTGCGCGGCCCCGTGCGGGTGCTGGCGGGAGCGGGCACGGGCAAGACCCGCGCGATCACCCACCGCATCGCCTACGGCGTCGCCACCGGCCTCTACGTCCCCACCGAGGTCCTCGCGGTCACCTTCACGACCCGGGCGGCCGGTGAGATGCGCGGGCGGCTGCGGGGGCTGGGCGCCGGCGGCGTCCAGGCGCGCACGTTCCACTCCGCGGCCCTGCGCCAGCTGCGCTACTTCTGGCCGCGCGTCCACGGCCACGAGCTGCCCAACCTGATCGAGTCCAAGATCGGCCTGCTGGCCCAGGCCGCGCGCCGCCAGCGCATCAACGCCGACCAGGCGCTGCTGCGCGACCTCGCCAGCGAGATCGAGTGGGCCAAGGTCAGCAACGTCGGTCCCGACGACTACGCCAGGATCGCCCCGACCCGGGGTCGCTCCGTCTCCAGCCTCGACCCGGAGACGGTGGGCCGGGTCTTCGAGGGTTACGAGGAGGTCAAGCGCGGCCAGGGTCGGATGGACATGGAGGACGTCCTGCTGTTCGCGGCCGGGCTCCTCGCCGAGGAGGAGGCTGTCRCGGCCCAGGTCCGCCGGCAGTACAAGTGGCTCGTCGTCGACGAGTTCCAGGACGTCTCACCGCTGCAGTCGGCTCTGCTCGACCTGTGGCTGGGCGGCCGTGACGAGCTCTGCGTCGTGGGCGACCCGGCGCAGACCATCTACTCCTTCGCCGGCGCCAACGCGGCCTACCTGCGCGACTTCACCACCAAGTTCCCCGACGCGACGTCGGTCGAGCTGGTGCGCAACTACCGCTCCACCCCCGAGGTCGTCGCCGCCGCCAACCGCCTGCTCGCGGGCACGTCGAGCAAGGGCGTCGACCTGGTCGCCCAGCGGCCGACGGGCGCGCCGGTGCGCTACAC
>NZ_JBFUMD010000540.1:0-2423 GCF_054049555.1 Nocardioides sp. P5_C9_2 | reverse complement strand
GGAAGCCCGGGGTGTCGAGGTAGCCCTGGCCGACGGCGCTGGGCTGCGAGCCCTCGGTGATGATCAGCCCGGCACCCGCGCGCTGCCCGTAGTACTCGGCGTTCAGGGCGCCGGGGACGGTGCCCTTCGCACGGTTGCGGGTCAGCGGCGCCATCACGAAGCGCTGCGGGAGCTTCCAGTTGCCGACGACGATGGGTTCGAATGCCTGGGACACGGGGGGCCTCTTTCCTCGGAAACTTGTTGATCGTTCACCTGGTCCAAGGGCCGCCACCGGTGAGGGATTCCCCGCTGTGAGCCAGGTCTCGTCGGTCCGGGGTCGGCTACCAGCGGCCGCGGTGGACCACGTCGGTACGCCGCTCGCGCCGGGCCGCCGATCCCCGCGAGCCCGCGGACCCGGTGCGGTGGCCGACCGTGATCGCGCCGATCGGGGTGTGGTCGTCCGGGATCCCGAACGCTCCGCGGAAGCCGTCCACGTGCTCGCCGGGGATGCCGAAGAAGCAGGCGCCGAGGCCTTCGTCGACCGCGGTCTGGAGGATCAGCAGCGCGGCCATGCCCGTGTCGACGTGCCAGTAGGGGACCGGCCAGCGGGCCTCGTCGCGGTCGGTCCAGCCCTTGTCCGGCTCGGCGTAGCGGTCGAGGTAGGCGTCCTTGTGGGCGAGCGGAACGATGATCACGGGGGCGGTGCGCATGCCGTCGAGCCAGCTGTTGGTGGCCTCGGGGCCGGCTCCGGTCGCGACCCAGAAGCGGGCGACGTCGGCGGGGGTGTCGAGCACGAGGAAGGCGAAGCCCTGGCTGAAGCCGGCGCTGGGACCGCGGGTGGCGTTGGCGAGCAGGCGGTCGAGGACCTCGGGGGCCACCGGCCGGTCGGCGTACCGGCGGACCATGCGGCGTCGGCGTACGACGTCTTGGAACTCCATGCGCCGACTGTGGCACGCTCCGACCGACCGACTGTGGCACGCTCCAACCATGGGAGAGGGAGTCGCGCCGCTGATCGAGGTCGACCAGTCGGGGCACGCGGAGCGGGCGTGGGTCGTCGAGGCGATCCGGCGGTTGAAGGCCGACCAGACCCGCTCGGCCGACACCCACCTGCACGCCGTCCGGATCCCGGCCTTCGCGGACGTCGACCTCTACCTGAAGGACGAGTCGACGCACCCGACCGGCTCGCTCAAGCACCGGCTGGCGCGCTCGCTGTTCCTCTACGGCCTGTGCAGCGGGGTGATCCAGGAGGGGACCCACGTCGTCGAGGCGTCCTCGGGGTCGACGGCGGTGAGCGAGGCGTTCTTCGCGCACCTCCTCGGGCTGCCGTTCACCGCGGTGATGGCGCGCACCACCTCGCCGTCCAAGATCGCGCTGATCGAGCGCGAGGGCGGGTCCTGCGTGMTGGTCGACGACCCCGCCTCGGTGTACGACGTCGCCCGCGGGCTCGCCGAGGAGTCCGGCGGGCACTACCTCGACCAGTTCACCTACGCGGAGCGCGCCACCGACTGGCGCGGCAACAACAACATCGCCGAGTCCATCTTCGACCAGCTCGCCATGGAGCGGTTCCCGTCGCCGACCTGGGTGGTCGTGGGCGCCGGCACCGGCGGCACGTCTGCGACGATCGGGCGCTACGTCCGCTACCGCGGGCTCGACACCCGGCTGTGCGTCGTCGACCCGGAGAACTCTGCGTTCCTCGCCGCCTTCCGCGACCCGACCTGCGGGGAGACGACGTGCGGCTCGCGGATCGAGGGCATCGGGCGCCCGCGCGCCGAGCCGTCGTTCCTGCCGGACCTGGTCGATCGGATGGTGCGCGTGCCGGACGCCGCGTCGGTCGCGGCCGCGCACTTCCTGCGGTCCCGCACCGGCCAGCTCGCGGGACCCTCGACCGGCACCGCGCTGTACGCCGCCACCAAGCTGGCGTGCGACATGCGGGCGGCCGGGGAGGCCGGCTCGATCGTGACGCTGCTGTGCGACGACGGGGTCCGCTACCTCGACACCTACTTCTCGGAGGCGTGGGTGGCGACGCAGGGCTGGGACCTCGCGCCGTACCTCGACGTCCTCTCCCGCGCCTGGGACGACGGGGACTGGTCCGGCTGAGCTGTCCGGGCGGTCCGGGCGGTCCGGGCGGTCCGGGCGGTCCGGGCAGTCTGGGATCCGAGACGCCCCCGCGGCGCGCGTCGTTGACCGCGCGCCCGTCGGAGGGTGGGATCGACCCATGACCTTCGAGGGGATGTGGCGCGACCTGGCCCCGGTCGGCCGGTCGACGTCGTCGGGGGGCTACTTCCGCCAGCCGTGGACGAGCGCCGAGTCGGAGCTCCGCGCGTGGTTCACCGAGGCCGCGCTGGCCCGGGGGCTCGAGCTGGAGACCGACGCGATGGGCAACCAGGTGGCGTGGTGGCACCCACCCGGGGTAGTCCGTGACGTTTGGCACCCTGATCCGGGTC
>NZ_JBFUMD010000539.1:0-2425 GCF_054049555.1 Nocardioides sp. P5_C9_2 | reverse complement strand
GGGCGCGCACGGCGTTCGGCTCGATCACCGGCGGCGCGCTGTCGCCCGTGCCCGGCGAGGTGGCCGAGTGGTGGCAGCTGCACGTGCAGACCTGGCACCCCCTCGGGTCGGGCACCGACGTCCCGGCCCCGGCGTACGTCCTGCCGTTCGCGTTCGTCGGCAGCCTGGTCGGGGGGCCCGGTGTCGTGGTCTCCGCGCTGATGCTCCTGGCGGTCCCGTTCGCGGCCTGGGGGGCGTGGCGGCTCCTGRCCGTCGTCGGTCACCTCGTCGACGCGCGCGACCTGCCGCGCTGGGTGCACGTCTGGGGGGCGGTGACGTACGGCCTGGTGCCCGCGACCTCGGGGGCCTGGGGCGAGGGACGCTTCGGCACCGTCGCCGTGGCCGCACTGCTGCCGTGGATGGCCCACGCGGCCCTGGGCTTCGCCGACCCCGACCGGGACCGGCGCTGGCGGGCGGCGTGGCGTACGGCGCTCCTCGTCGCTCTCGGCGCCGCGTTCGTGCCCGGCGTGTGGCTCTTCGCCCTGCTGGCCGCCGCGATCGTCCTCGGTGCGGCCGCCTTCATCTCCCCGCGGCTGCTGCGCGACCGCGACAGCTGGGGCCCGCCGGTCGCTGCCCTGGCCACGGTGCCGGTGCTGCTCGCGCCCTGGATCGTGCCCCTGGTCACCACCGGCTCGGCCGAGGGCCTCCTCCTCGAGGCGGGCCGGCTCCCGGGCGACCGGGTCGACGTGTCCGCGCTCCTCACCGGTCGCCTCGGCGACATCGGCGCACCCTGGTGGCTGGGTGCCCTGGTGGGCCTGCTCGCGCTGCTCGCCCTCCTCCCGCGCTCGACCCGGGTGCCGGTGCTGGCCTGCTGGCTGGTCGCCCTCGCGGCGTCCGTGGTGGTCGCGGTCCTCGGGTTCGTCACCCTGCAGCTGCCGGCCACCCAGACCCGGCCGAGCCTGGGCCTCTTCGTGGTCATCCTCCAGGGACTGGCCGTCGTGGCGACCGTCCTGGGGGCCGAGGCCTACCTCAACCGTCTGCACGACGGGAGCCACCACCCGCTGTGGCAGCGGGTGCTCGCCGGTGCGCTCGCCGCAGTGGCCGCGGTGGTCCCGCTGGGCGGCCTGGTCTGGTGGTTGGTCAGCCCCGACGACGACGCGCTGACCCGCGAGGAGCAGGCGGTCGTCCCGGCGTACATGGAGCAGAGCTCGCTGCTCGGGGACGAGCACGGTGTCCTGGTCCTGCGGGGCTCGGTGGCAGAGGGCATCGACTACCGCATCCTGCGCGGGGACGGCGTCACCCTCGGCGAGGACGAGGTGCTGGCCCTGGCCGACGAGGACGTCGACCTCACCGAGCAGGTGCGGGAGCTGGTCTCCGCCCCGACCGGGGAGGTGGTCGAGTCCCTGGCCGACGTCGGCATCGAGTACGTCGTCCTTCCGTCGCCCGCCGACGGCGGCGTCGCCGCCGGGCTCGACGCGACCGCCGGCCTCGACCAGGCCAGCGCGGAGGACCGCACCACCCGGGCCTGGCGCATCGACCGCCCGCTGTCCGCGGAGGGGGTCGAGGGGCGCACGACMTGGCCCCGGGTGCTGCTGCTGGTGCTCCAGGTGGCCGCCGTCCTCCTCGTCGTGGTCCTGGCCGCCCCCACCGTGAGGAGGGGCCGCGATGACTGAGCCCACCCCGACCCCTCGGGCCGGGCGCCGCTCGTCGCGGCCCGCCCGCACCCGTCGCTTCGGACCGCTCGACCTGCTCGCGGTGGTCATCCCGGTGATGACCGTGGGGACGCTGCTGCTGGTCCGTCCCGTGTCCGACGACGCCACGAGCCGGCCGCCGTCCGAGGTCGAGCTGACGCGCACCACGCTGGTGTGCCCTGCCGCGCTGCCGGGCGCGGGCACGGTCGCCGTCGCCAGCGCGACCGACGAGCGCGGCGAGGTCGAGGTCCGGCAGCCGGCCCAGGACACGCTCACCCTCGACGGCACGGTCCGCCAGGCCACCAGCAGGCCCGTGGTGCTGCAGGCCGAGGGCACGCTCGCCGCGGGCCTGGTCGCCGGCCGCTACGGCGACGGCGTCGCCACGTCGTGCGACCTCCCGAGCCCCGAGCAGTGGTTCACCGGGGTCGGTGCCTCCGCCGAGCACTCCTCGGTGCTCGAGCTCACCAACCCGGACCGCGGTCCGGCCGTCGCCGACGTCACCRTGCTCGGCCCCGACGGACCGGTCGACGTCCCGGCGATGCGCGGCGTCACCGTCCCGGGCGGCCGCACCGTCCGCTTCGACCTGGCGCAGGTGGTGCCGGACCGGGCCGACCTCAGCCTGCGGGTCGTGGTGTCCCGCGGTCGCCTCGGCGCCCACGTGGTCGACCAGGTCGACGCGCTGGGCGGCGGACCACGCAGCCGGGACTGGCTGCCGGCGCAGGCCGCGCCGGCCACGACGTCGTACCTCGTGGGAC
>NZ_JBFUMD010000538.1:0-2439 GCF_054049555.1 Nocardioides sp. P5_C9_2 | reverse complement strand
GCTCGAGCAGGCCCGCCTCACCCTGGCCGACGCCGACGCCTACACCGGCGAGTCCAGCCACGGCGCCACCAAGAGCGTCTACGGCAAGGACCCCGACGGCAACGAGTTCGAGGTCATGTGGATGCTCCCGCGCGCCGAGTGGGGCCGCTTCGAGCACGAGGCCCCCGTCGAGCGCCTCGACCTCGCCGGCGAGGTCTCCACCTGGTCGGGCGTCCGCACCGCTGGTCGCGTCGTGGTCGACGAGGCCACCCGATGACCGACTCCGACGCCGCCGCCTCGGACGCCGCCGCCTTCGGTGCCCCGGTCGTCGTCTGGGCCGCCGGCCAGGACGACCCGTCCCGCCCGCTGGTCGTGCTGCTCCACGGTCGCGGATCGCACGAGCAGGACATCATCGGCCTTGCCGGGCACCTGCCCCCAGGGCCGTCGTACGCCGCCGTGAGGGCGCCGATCGCCGAGGGCGGGGGCTACGCGTGGTTCGCCAACCGTGGCATCGGCCGGCCGGTCGCCCAGAGCCTGGCCGCGACGACGGCGTGGTTCCGCACCTGGCTCGACGCCGTCGCTCCAGCCGGACGCTCCGTCGTGCTGGTGGGCTTCAGCGGGGGAGCGGCCTTCGCCGGCGGACTGCTGCTCGGCGACCCGTCGCGCTTMGCCGGTACGGCGATCCTGCACGGCACGCTGCCGTTCGAGGACGCCGGCATGGACGTCGGGGAGGGACGGCTGGCGGGCCGACCCGTCCTGGTGGTCCACGGCGAGCAGGACCAGGTCATCCCCGCCGAGCTGCAGGCGCGCACCTGGTCGTGGCTGCACGACGGGTCCGGGGCCGTCGTGACCTCCCGGCGCGACCCGGGTGGTCATGCCCTCGGTGCCGGGACCGTCACCGCCGTGGGCGAGTGGATCTCCGGGCTGGTCAGCTGACGCCGCGGCGGGCGTCCAGGCGGGCCATCGCCGGCGTGGCCGTCACGCCGTGGAGCAGCACCGAGACGATCACCGCGAAGGCGACGGTGGACCACAGCCACGCCTCGCCCGGCACCTCCTCGTGGCTGGTCGCATAGGCCAGGTAGTAGAGCGACCCGACGCCGCGGACGCCGAAGAACGCCACCGCCATCCGCTCGCCGGGGTCGAGGCCCCCGTCCTTGCGCTCGTCGCGCGCGAGCAGCGACAGCGCGGCGTACCCGGCCAACGGGCGGACCACGAGCACCAGGGCGACGGCGACGAGGACACCGCGCCAGTCGAGGTGGTCGAGCAGGCCGCGCGTCATCGCCATCCCGAGCACGAGCAGGACCATGAGGGTCATCAGCCGCTCGAGCCGCTCGACGACGCCGTGCATCGCGCGCTGGTAGGAGTGCCCGCGCTCCGAGGCGCGCAGGCGCATCGCGCAGGTGAAGACCGCGAGGAAGCCGTAGCCACCGACCAGCTCCGCCGCGCCGTACGCCGCCAGGAGTGCGGCCAGTGCCAGCAGCGGCTCGCCGTGGTCGGCCAGGCGCAGCGTGTCGCTGCGGGCGTGGAAGGCCTGCCGACCCAGCAGCCAACCGGTCGCCAGGCCGACCGCGACGCCGAGCACGATCTTGCCGACGAGGTACCAGCCGATCCACTCGCCCGCGTCCAGCACGGTGAAGCCGCCGGCGAGCAGGAGCAGGGCCAGGTGCACGAACGGGAACGCGAGGCCGTCGTTGAGGCCGGCCTCGGCGGTGAGGGAGAACCGGATGTCGTCGTCCTCGGTGGGACGCTCCTTGTCGTCGCGCTCGTCGATGTCCTCGGTGAGCGGCTCGCCCACCTGGACGTCCGAGGCGAGCACGGGGTCGGTGGGGGCGAGGACGGCGCCGAGCAGCAGGGCGACGGCGGGCGCGAGCCCGGCGACCCACCAGCCGAGCACCGCGACGCCGAGGATGGTCACCGGCATGGTGACGACGAGGAGCCGCCACACCGGCGACCAGGTGCGCCACGACCGCCAGGACCGGAGGTCAAGGGTGCGCTCGATGGCCAGGCCGACGCCCATCAGCGAGACCAGCACGGTGAACTCGGTGACGTGGGTGATGAGCGTGCGGTTGTCCTGGGGCTCGAGGCTGACGAACCCGACCGGCGGCAGCAGCCCGATGGCCATTCCGACCGCGACCAGGACCATCGGCGGCGACAGGGCGATGCGGCGCGTGACCTGCGGCAGCACGATCGCGAGCAGCAGGGACAGGCCGAGGAGGAAGTAGACCGCGGCGCCGGTCATCGGGTCCCGGTGGCCAGGGTCGTCAGGTGGTTGAGCATGGAACCAGTCTCTCAGTCGTCGCCCCGCGCTGTCGCGTCGTCGTCACCCCGGAGGGCGGGCGGGCGACCCCGCTCCCGGGGTCAGCGCGGACGCTTCCCGTCGTACGCCGCGGCGCTGTCGTCCATCGCCTGCTCGTAGGCCGCGACCAGCCCGGCCACGGTCAGCGGCTTGAGCCGGTGCAC
>NZ_JBFUMD010000537.1:0-2450 GCF_054049555.1 Nocardioides sp. P5_C9_2 | reverse complement strand
ACCTCCGACCGTTGAAGCAGCGGTCGTTCGTCTTGTGCCTCGTCATCCTGCTGCTCGCGATGGCCGCCCTGTTCGGCGTCCTCATCCTGCTGCCGATCTACATGCAGGAGGTGCTGCACCTCGGCGCCTTCGCCGCCGGCCTGATGCTGCTCCCCGGGGGCCTGATGATGGGGCTGATCGCTCCGGCGGTCGGTCGTGTCTACGATCGCCACGGTCCGCGTCCGCTGGTGCTTCCTGCCTCGATCACGTTGATGATCTCGATCGTCATGCTGCTCTTCGCCGGTCAGAACACGGAGCCCTGGTTCATCGTCTTCTCGCACGTCATCCTGAGCCTGTCCCTGGGCATGTTGTTCACGCCCTGCATCACGTTCGCGATGGGTGCTCTGGAGCAGGACCTCTACAACCACGGCAGTGCCATCCTCAACGCGTTGCAGCAGCTCGCGGGCGCTGCAGGGACCGCACTCTTCATCGCGGTCGCGTCAGCGAAGGAGCTCGGAGAGCTCAGCGCCGGGGCCGCCGACGACGCAGCGTTGGCCAGCGGGTTCCATGCCGCAGTGATCTGCGGGGTCGTGGTGGTGGCCGTGATGATCGCAGTGTCGCTGTTCGTCAAGGGACGACCGGCGCCGGTGCCGGACGACGTCTTCATCCACTGAGGACGGGTGGGCTCTGGGTCGACAAGCCGACGCCCGCTTTCGGGTCCGGTTCGCTCAGGCTCAGACCGAGGGAAGTGTGCGGTCGAACATCTTCGCGGCGTCGCGAGCGGTCGGCGTGCCGAGCTCGAGGTCTGCGCCGAGTCGCACCAGGACGTCGATCACCTCGTCGTAGCCCTTGAACAGCGCACCCGCGAGAGCGACCTGGTCGCGGTCGTTGGTCGCGTCGACGTTGGCACCGCGCTCGGCGAGGCCGGCGACAAGCTCGGCGTGACCGTAGTAGGCGGCCAGCATGAGAAGTGTGTTGCCCTGGTGGTCGGTGAGGTCGACGGGAACACCGGAGTCGACGTACGCCAGCAGGCGTGTCGTTTCTCCGTTGCGGGCCGCGTCGAACAGCTCGAGCGCGACCTGGATCATCTCGTCGCCGGGTTCACTCATACCTGCATCCTTGCGCACTGCGAAGCAGAGTCTGACATTTATCTTAATTATTGACACGGAAGAAGGTCCGGACCTAGCGTCCGGACAATGACGGACCAGAACTTCGAAGGCCGAGTCGCGCTGATCACCGGTGCGGGTCGCGGAGTCGGCCTGGGGATCGCGCTCGAACTCGCCTCCCGAGGCGCAGCGATCGCGATCAACGACATCAGCTCCGAGCGTGCCGAAGAGGCCGTCGCGACGGTCATCGAGGCTGGTGGCAAGGCCGTCGCTGCGCCCGGAGACATCGCTGACGAGGAAGCAGTCAGGGCCATTTTCGCCAGCGCGGCCCAACTCGGCCCGGTCGACATCCTGGTCAACAACGCAGGCATCCCGCCCCAAGGCATGGGCCTGGTCCCGTTCCTCGAGGAGACCACCGCGAGCTGGAAACAGTTCGTCGACATCAACCTGTACGGCGTCGCGTTCATGACCCGGGCCGCGCTGCCCGCGATGATCGAGAGCGGCTGGGGGAGGGTCGTCACCATCGTCTCCGACTCGGGTCGCGTCGGGGATCCCAACCTCGCCATGTACGGCGCCTCGAAAGCCGCAGCCATCGCCCTGATGCGCTCGATCGCAGCCGAGGTCGGACCCCACGGCGTGACCTGCAATGCGATCAGCCTCAGCACGATCGTCATGCAGGGGATGAGCGAGGAGATGCAGGCCAAGCTGGGCAACCGCTACCCGCTCAAGCGCCTGGGTCAACCGGCCGATGTCGCCGGAGCGGTCGCCTACTTCGCCTCCTCGGCCGCCGGGTGGGTCACCGGACAGACGCTGTCGGTCAACGGCGGCAACGTCCGCATCTGATGCCACGGATGGGCGAGGCGCCGGCTCGCCAGCTCGGGGCACGTGGGATGTCGAGCGCACTGTCAGTGCAGGATGGCGCCATGGACATCGCAGGGCCAGCCGTTCGCAAGCCGTCGCAGCGGCGTGACGCGAAGGAGAACCGTGCTCGGCTGATCGATGCCTCCCGCGAGGTCTTTGGGACCCTGGGACCCGACGCGCCGCTCGAGGAGATCGCTCGTGCGGCCGGGGTCAGCCGCACGACGTTGCATCGCAATTTCGCGAGCCGCGAAGAGCTTGCCGCCGCGGTCTACGAAAGCAACTTGCTCGCCCACGAGGCGGACGCGCGCGCACTGCACGGGCAGCAGGGCGGCATCGTTGCCTACTTCGATTCGGTACTGCTGTCGCTTTCCCGGAATCTGGGAATCACCCGCGTCATGATGAGCAGGAGCGGTGGTTGGCACAGCGATCCGTCCGATCGGATGCGTGCGACCTTCGAACCGTTGCTGGCGGAAGGGGTCCGCGCCGGGGTCGTCCGTCCCGGCG
>NZ_JBFUMD010000536.1:0-2480 GCF_054049555.1 Nocardioides sp. P5_C9_2 | reverse complement strand
CACGGCACCACCGAGATCGCCGTCGAGTACACCCTGCTGGCCGCCACCGGGCTCTCCTACGAGCCCGAGCCGTGGACGCCCGCCGACTCGTTGGCGTGGCTCAAGGCGATGGCGTGGGACCTGCGCGGCAACATGACCGACGAGGTCGACCGGGTGGTCGCGAGCCTCGACCACACCCCCGAGGAGGTCGCCCAGCTCTACCCGGACTACCCCTTCGACGAGCACCCGCCGATCGTGGGCAGCGGCGGCGTGGTCGACGGGGTCTTCGAGCAGAACGCCTCGGGCAACGCGACGCGCAACCCCCGCCGGCCGGCGTACTCGCCCGAGATGGTGGCCGCCCTCGAGGGCGTCCGGGACGCCGTCGCGGGGATCCCCGACCTGATGGGTCGCGGTGACGGCATCGGCTCCAACTCGTGGGTCGTCGACGGTGCGCACAGCGCCACCGGCGCGCCCCTGCTCGCCAACGACCCGCACCTCGGCGTGAGCATGCCGGGCATCTGGCTGCAGATGGGGCTGCACTGCCGCCAGCTGTCGCCGGACTGCACCCTGGACTCGTCGGGGTTCACCTTCTCGGGCGTGCCGGGCGTGATCATCGGCCACAACGCCGACATCGCCTGGGGCTTCACCAACCTCGGCCCGGACGTCACCGACCTCTACCTCGAGAAGATCGAGGGGAGGACCTGGATGCAGGACGGCGAGGCCAGACCGCTCGCCGTCCGGACCGAGACGATCACGGTGCGCGGCGAGGACGACTTCGAGCTGCAGATCCGTGAGACCGCGCACGGCCCGCTCATCAGCGACGTGTCGCAGGAGTTCAGCTCGGTGGGCGCCAACGCCCCCATCGACGTGGCGGACCCGACCGGTCGCGGCAACGGCTACGCCGTCGCGCTCGCGTGGACCGCGCTCGAGCCCGGCACCACCGCCGACGCGATCCTCGCCCTCAACCGGGCCAGCGACTGGGACGAGTTCCGCGCGGCCGCCGCCGACTTCGCCGTACCGGCGCAGAACCTGGTGTACGCCGACCGCGAGGGCCACATCGGCTACCAGGCGCCCGGACGGATCCCGATCCGCCAGTCCGGCAACGACGGCCGGATGCCGGCCGAGGGCTGGGTGTCGGCCAACGACTGGACCGGCGACGTCATCCCCTTCGACGGGCTGCCGAGCGTGCTCGACCCCGAGGAGGGGTTCGTCGTCACGGCCAACCAGGCCGTCATCGGACCGGACTACCCCTACTTCCTCACCGACGACTGGGACCGCGGCTACCGGTCCACCCGGATCCGGCAGGTGCTCCAGGAGGAGGGGGAGCTGTCCGTGGACGAGATGGCACGCCTCCAGCTCGACACGACCAACCCGATGGCCGCGACCCTGGTGCCCTACCTGCTCGACGTGCAGGACCTGCCGAGCGAGTACTACCGCGACGGGCAGGAGCTGCTGGCCGACTGGGACTTCACCCAGCCCGCCGACAGTGCGGCCGCTGCCTACTACAACGTGGTGTGGAGCAACCTGCTGCGGCTGACCTTCCACGACGAGCTCCGGGAGGCCGTGTGGCCCGACGGCGGCGACCGGTGGTTCGGCGTCGTCGAGACCCTGTTGGCCGACCCGGCCGGACCCTGGTGGGACGACATCGAGACCGACGCGACCGAGTCGCGCGACGACGTGCTGCGGCAGGCGTTGATGGACGCCCGCGACGAGATGACGCGTCGCCAGGCGCTGGACCCGGACGAGTGGACGTGGGGCCACCTGCACCAGCTGGACCTGCACGGCTCCACCCTGGGGGAGTCCGGGATCGGGCCGGTCGAGTGGCTCCTCAACCGCGACGGCCACGAGGTCGGCGGCGGCTCCAGCATCGTGGACGCCACCTCGTGGGACGCGACCGAGGGCTACGAGGTCACCTCGGCGCCCTCGATGCGGATGGTCGTCTCGCTGGCCGACCTCGACCGGTCCCGGTGGGTCAACCTCACCGGTGTCTCGGGCCACCCGGGCTCCTCGCACTACGCGGACCAGACCGAGCTGTGGGTCGACGGGAAGTACCTGCCCTGGGCCTTCTCCCGCGACGCGGTCGAGACGGCGGCGGAGGACACCATGACCCTCCTGCCCGCGCCCGAGGACGACTGACCCGGTCGGCCCCGCCCTCAGCCCCGCCGTCAGCCCAGGGCGCGGACCCCGCCCGGCGTGATCGCATGGGTGACCGGCCGGTCGTGCGGCTCGGTGGGGACGTGGTGCCCCACCTCGTCGTCGTGGAGCAGCACCGCGGTCGGTCGCCCGACGGTGCGTCCGAGCACCCGGTCGTAGCACCCGCCGCCGCGGCCCAGCCGGGCGCCGTCCGGCGACACGGCCAGTCCCGGCACCAGCAGCACGTCGGCGTCCAGCACCGCGTCCACCCCGAGCAGCGGACCCGTCGGCTCGAGCAACCCGAGCCGGGCCGGGGTGAGCGACTCCGGCCCGGTGTACTCCGCCCAGTCCAGGTCGAGGTCCGGCAG
>NZ_JBFUMD010000535.1:0-2494 GCF_054049555.1 Nocardioides sp. P5_C9_2 | reverse complement strand
ATCTTGGAGCCGAGCAGGGTGCCGGGCACGGAGCCGGCCACGAGCGGGGTGAGGACGGTCCAGTCGAGACCGTGGATCGCGATGTTGGAGATCGCCGCGGCCATCACGAGCGGCACCGCCTGGACCAGGTCGGTGCCGACCAGCTTCACCGCGCTGAGCCCGGGATAGAGCATGAGCAGCGCGATCATGATGACCGACCCCGAGCCGACGCTGGTGATGCCGACCAGCAGCCCGCCCAGCGCGCCGACCAGCAGCGTCGGGATGGGCCGGATGGCGGGGTTCTCGTCGGGCACGTGGCCCTCGCTGCGCACCCGCTTGAGGTTGATGTAGAGCCGCAGGGCGTAGGTCGCGGCCGCGAAGAGCAGCGCGAAGCCGATGCACAGCTTGAGCGTGGAGTCGAGGTCCTCGGGGTCGGCGAACGCCTTGACGAGGTAGGGACCGAGCAGCGCCATCGGGACCGAGCCGATGATCAGCCACTTGGCCAGCTGCATGTTGGGGGAGCCCTCGCGCTTGTGCACGATCGCCCCGCCGGTCTTGTAGACGGCCGCTGCGGTGAGGTCGGCGGTGACGACGGTCGCGGCGTCACCGACGCCCAGGAAGATGAGCGCCGGGGTCATCAGGGCGCCACCACCCATGCCGGTCAGTCCGACGACGATCCCGACGAGGAAGCCCGCCGCCAGGATCGACAGCGCGGTCATGGTCAGCAGGTCGGCCATCAGTCCTCCTCGGCGAGCGCGGCGACAATGACGCTCAACATTGTCGACATCTTGCCCGCTGCGTCCCGTGCGGCCACATCCCCGCGCCGGTAGGGGTCGTCGATGTCGTCCTCGGGGAGGGGTGCGGTACGCCGCTCGCCGGCCGCCGCCAGCAGGTCGCGGCCTCGCAGGTCGGGAGCCGCCTGGGCGGCGCGGGCGAACTGGCCGAGCGTGAAGACCTTGCGCAGCGCCTGGGGGTGCTCCTCGAGGATGAAGGCGCGGTGGCTGCTCTCCGCGGTGAGGACGAGGTCGGCCTGCTCGAGGATCTCGCGGGTCAGGCGGCGGCTCCGGAACGCCTCGTCGGGTGCGTCGAGGGTGCCGGACATCACCTCGTCCATGGGGTGGTCGGTGAAGCCGTGGGTCCCGGCGCTGCTGAACTCGACGCCCGTCGCGTCCAGGCCGCGTGCGGCGTGCTCGAGCCAGGCGGAGCGGCAGATGTTGGCCGTGCAGACGAAGAGGACCCTGATCGGGGAGGCCCGCTCCGCTGGCACCTCGAGCGCCGACGAGGGCTCGGGGGGCTGGGGGGTGAGGTCCAGGTGCCCGGTGCCGGCCAGAGCCTCCAGCACGTCGTCCAGGGCGTCCTCGATGGTGCGCCCGGTGGTGTCGACGCGGACGGCGGCGTCCTCGGGCTCCTCGTAGGGCGAGGAGATGCCGGTGAAGTCGGGGATCTCGCCGCGGCGGGCCTTGGCGTAGAGGCCCTTGCGGTCGCGTCGCTCGCACTCCTCGAGCGGGGTGGCGACGTGGACGAGGAAGAACTCCCCGCCGGCCTGCTCGACCATCTCGCGGACGGTGGCCCGGGTGGACGCGAAGGGCGCGATCGGGCTGCAGATGGCGACGCCGCCGTGCCGGGCGATCTCTGCGGCCACCCAGCCGATGCGGGTGATGTTGGTCTCCCGGTCCTCGCGGGAGAAGCCGAGGCCGGCGGACAGGTGTCGGCGTACGACGTCGCCGTCGAGGCTGGTGACAGTGCGCTCGCCCTGCTCGAGGACACGGTCCATCAGGGCGCGGGCCAGGGTGGACTTGCCGCTGCCGGACAGTCCGGTGAAGAAGAGCACCAGGCCCTGCTCGCCGGGCTCGGGGAGGTCGCGGTCGACGATGGCCTGGATGGCGGGGGGATGAGGCGCGTCGGCGTCCGTCAACGCGTGGACCGGGTCGGTGCCGGCGTAGGTCCGGGCGACCCGGACGCCGAGGTCGTGGTCGGCGTCGGGGTCCCCGTGGTCGGCGAGCGGCACCACGACGACGACGGCGTCGTCGAGGAGGTCGGCGGCGGCCAGGGTGGCGCGGATGAGCGCGACGGGGGAGAGGTCGGAGGTGCCGTGGCCCGCGAAGGGGAGCAGCAGGCTCGGGCCGAGGCCACGCACCTCCTCGACCTGGGTGGCGGTGAGGGCGTCGGTCACCGGCACGACCGTCCGTCCGGCGTGCTGCTCGCGCACCTGGCGGGCGGACAGGTAGAGCCGCCGGAACGGCCCGTACTGCGCGTGCGTCAAGGCGGTCACCTCGCCGGTGGCCGGCACGACGCGGGCCAGAGGGAGGCCCTCCGGGTCGACCAGCTCCACCACCTCGGCGGTCGCCAGCTCGCCCGGCAGGTCCAGCGTGAGCACGCTGTCCGGGGCGTTGAAGGCGGTCAGCGGGTGGACGGCCCCGGTCGTGAGGAGCTCGAGGTCGTCGAGCTCGCGCGGACTGGGGCAGTGCTGGGGTGTCGACACGGGGTCAATCCTGCCAGCCTCAATCTCTGTGGC
>NZ_JBFUMD010000534.1:0-2506 GCF_054049555.1 Nocardioides sp. P5_C9_2 | reverse complement strand
GTCGAAGAGGTCGACCAGCTCGGCGGCGTACGCCGCGCAGTCGAGGTCGGGCTCAGACTGGAGCTGGAACGGGACGCCCTCGACGGCCCGCTGGACGGTCGCGGCCATGACGCGCACGTCGAAGGGCCGCATCTCCCCGGAGCGCTGCCCGGCGAGGAGCATCTCCTCGAGGTGGCTGGTGGCCGGCGGGCCGCTCGGCGTGCCGTCCCAGGCGCCGGACAGCACGAGCTGCAGGAGCGCGCGCATCTCGGCCCGGTGCTCGTCGGCGAAGGCGACCGTGGCAGCGATGTAGGTGCGGAGCCGCCCGGAGGGCGTGGTCTCCCGCCGCACCCGCTCCCCGACGAAGGAGCCGATGGCACCGACGACGTGGGTGACGACGGCGCCGACGAGCTCGTCCTTGCCGGCGAAGTGGTACGAGATCAGCCGGGTGCTGGACAGGCCGGCGCGCTCGGCGATCCGGCCGAAGGACGCTCGGGCGAACCCCTCGTCGGCGACCACCGCGATGGTGGCCTCGATGATCTGCGCGCGGCGTGCGGTGGAGGCGACCGAGCGCTGGGTTACCGACATGAGTAAAAAATACGTCGCTTGAGTAACGATGTCGAGGGGGTTGGCAGTCCCCTTCGTCGGGCGATCCCGCTCAGGGGGCGCGGTTGCCGCGCGCGTCCTCCTGCTCGATCAGCCCCTCGAGGTCCTTGAGCCGGTCGAGGCCGTTGACCGCCCGCGCCATCCGGTGGTTGCCGGCGAAGGTGTCGCGGTGCCGGTCGAGGAACCACCAGTAGCCCGCGGTGAACGGGCACGCGTCGTCACCGACCCGGACCTTGGGGTCGAACCGGCACGACCCGCAGTGGTCGCTCATCGTGTTGAGGTAGGCGCCGCCGGACGTGTAGGGCTTGGTGGCCATCACCCCGCCGTCGGCGTGCTGCGACATCCCGACCACGTTGGGCACCATCACCCAGTCGTAGCCGTCGACGAACGCCCGGTGGAACCAGTCCGTCACCTGCGCCGGCGCCCACCCGCGCTGGAGGGCGTAGGAGCCGAGCACCATCAGCCGCGGGATGTGGTGGACCCAGCCGTGCTCGGCGACCTGGTCGAGGGTGTGGGACAGGCACCGCGCGTCGGTCGCGTCGCCGTCGAGGGTGGCGAACCACTGCGGGATCTTCTGCCGCGCGCGCAGCGCGTTCTTCCGACGGTAGTCGTCGCCCTGGTGCCAGTAGAGGTGCCACACGTAGTCGCGCCACCCGATGACCTGCCGGACGAAGCCTTCGACGCTCGCGATCGGAGCCGCGCCACTGCGGTACGCCGCCTCGGCCCGCTCGACCACCTCGAGCGGGTCGAGGAGCCCGAGGTTCATCGGGGCACTGACGAGGCTGTGCGCCATCCACGGGTCGCCCTCGAGGATCGCGTCCTCGTGTGCCCCGAACTCCGGAAGCCGGTGCTCGACGAAGTGGTCGAGCGCGGCCAGCGCCTCACGCCGGCTGGCCGCAAAGCGTCGGGGACCGTCGCGGCCGATGAGCTGCACGTCGCCGTCGCGCTCCCAGCGGTCGAGGTCCTCGCGCACCTCGGCGTCGATGTCGTCCTCGGTGGGCCACCACGGCTCGGTGACCCCGAGGCTCGCAGCGCCCTTGGGTGGGGGCTGCCGGTTGTCGTGGTCGAAGTTCCACTGCCCGCCGGCCGGCTCGCCGCCGTCGACGAGCACGCCGTGGGCCAGCCGCGCCCGGCGGTAGAAGTCCTCCATCAGCAGGCGCTTGCTCCCCCGCCCCGCGGCCCAGCGGCGGAAGTCCGCGCGCGGGGTGGCGAAGCCTCGCGGCTCGAGGACGGTCGCGCCCAGGCGCTCGACCAGACCGAGGGCGGCGTACGACGTGGGGTGCACGACCTCGACGTCGTCGTACGGCGTCAGGACCTCGGCGTAGGTGTCGGCGTGGACGTAGGTCAGCCGCTCGCCGAAGTCGGCAGCGCGATGCCGCATCGCACTGAGCACGAGGTGTGCCTTGGCCCGGTGGAACGTTCTCCGCCGGAAGACCGCCCTGGACTCCACCATCAGCAGCGGGCCGCGGTGGTCGTCGGTGAAGTGCGGGCCGAGCTGGTCGCCGAAGAGCCAGCGGGTCGTCATGGCGCCACCCTAGGCACGCCCTCCTCGGTGGTCAGGCGGAGTCGCCCACGCCACCCCCCGGTGGTTGAGGTGCGAGCGCAGCGAGCCTCGAAACCCCCGCCGCGAGGAAGGTGCGGGATCGGTGCCACCTGGCGGCACCGATCCCACACCCAAGGTCGACGGAGACTCAGGACTGGCCGCGAGCCAACCTCAGCCGAGGTCCCCCATGTCGAGCGTGAAGCGGTACCGCACGTTCCCCGCGGCCAGTCGCTCGAGAGCCGTGCCCACCTCTGCCGACGGGAGCACCTCGACGTCGGCCTCGATCCCGTGCTCGCCGCAGAAGTCGAGCAGCTCCTGGGTGCGCGCCAGGCTCCCGCTGCCGGTCGAGGCGAGGCGCCGTCGGGCGCGGAGCAGGTC
>NZ_JBFUMD010000533.1:0-2510 GCF_054049555.1 Nocardioides sp. P5_C9_2 | reverse complement strand
GTCATGTCGTCCTCTCTCGTCGGCTCGGCCATCAGCTCGGCCGGTGGCCCTGCTCGCGGATGCCCCACGGACTGCCGTACTCCTCGAGCAGCTGCAGGAACGGAACCGCGTCGAACGCCTCCGGGCCCAGCACTCCGGCGCCGGTCCACGTGCCCCGGCTGATCAGCTCCAGGGCGATGACGGGGTTGATCGCGGTCTGCCAGACCACGCACTGGTGGCCGTACTCGCGCATCGTCCACTCGTTGTCGACGACGTGGTAGAGGTACGTCGAGCGCGGCTCGCCGTCCTTGTCCTTGCCGGTGACCCACAGGCCGGCGCAGGTCTTGCCGGTCATCCGCGGACCCACCGTCGCCGGGTCGGGCAGCACCGCGGCGACGACGTCGCGCGGACTCACCTCGACTCCCTTGACCGTGACCTTGTCGGTGCGGTCGAGGCCGAGGGTGTGCAGGACCTTGAGGATGGTGATGAACTCGTCGCCGAGTCCGTACTTGAACGTCGCCCGCCTGCAGTCGATCCAGCGCGGCATGAGGAGGACCTCCTCGTGCTCGACGTTGACGCACTCCACGGGGCCGATGCCCTCGGGGAAGTCGAAGACCTCCGGCTCCGAGAACGGCGCGGTCGTGTGCCACGCACCGTCCTGCCAGACCACCGGCGGGTTGAGGCACTCCTCGATCGTGGTCCACATCGAGAACGACGGCGCGAAGACCTCGTTGCCGTCGTCGTCGGTGACGACCAGGTTGGCACCGTCGCGGGTGCCGAGCTCGTCGATCTCGCTGAACAGGTGGTCGGCGGCGTACCGCGCGAAGACGTCGGACAGGCCGGGCTCGACCCCCATCCCGACCAGCGCCAGTCGCCCGGCGGCCTCCCACTCGTGGGCGACCGCGAACTGCTCGTCCCCGAGCTTGACGCCGGTCTTCGCGTACGGCGCCTCGGGGTGTGGTCGCGACAGCGACATCGCCATGTCGACGTAGTCGGCGCCGGCCGCGAAGGCCCCCTCGAAGAGCGGCATGTTGTAGACCGGGTCGACGGCGTTCATCACGTGGGTGATGCCGTGCTCACGGCACAGCCGCTCGACGGCCGCGGCGTCGGAGGCGTCGATCCGGGCACCGACGAAGCGGCCGTCGGCCTCCGCCGCCCGCTCGGCCCTGGCCCCGTCGTAGTCGGCGATCACGACCTGCTCGTAGAAGTCGCGCCGGGCGGCGATGGCCGCGAACGCACCGCCGACGCCGCCGGCGCCGACCAGGAGGATCTTCATCATCAGTCTCCGATGTAGGACATGACGTGCTTGACGCGCGTGTAGTCCTCGAGGCCGTACATGGACAGGTCCTTGCCGTAGCCCGAGTGCTTGAAGCCGCCGTGCGGCATCTCGGAGACGTAGGGGATGTGGGTGTTGATCCACACCACGCCGAAGTCRAGCCCCCGCGACATCCGCATCGCGGTGCCGTGGTCGCGGGTCCACACGCTCGAGGCGAGGCCGTACTTGACCCCGTTGGCCCACTTCAGCGCCTGCGCCTCGTCGGCGAAGCGCTGGACGGTGATGACGGGGCCGAAGATCTCGTCCTGCACCTGCTCGTCGTCCTGGCGCAGGCCCGACAGCACGGTGGGCTCGTAGAAGTAGCCCGTCGAACCCTGGCGGCGACCGCCCGCCGTGACCTCGGCGTGGTCGGGGAGGCGGTCGACCATCCCGGTGACCCGGGCGAGCTGGTCGGCGTTGTTGAGGGCGCCGTACAGGATGTCCTCGTCGTCCGGCATGCCGGTGCGGGTGGCCTTCGCCTGCTCGGTGAGGGCGGCCACGAAGTCGTCGTGGATACCGGGGCCGACCAGCACGCGGGTGGCCGCGGTGCAGTCCTGCCCGGCGTTGAAGTAGCCGGCCTCGGCGATGCCCTGGGCGGCCTTCTCGATGTCCGCGTCGTCGAAGACGATGACCGGTGCCTTGCCGCCGAGCTCGAGGTGCACGCGCTTGAGCTGTGCGGCCGCAGCCCCGGCGACCTCCATGCCGGCCCGGACGGAGCCGGTGATGGCCACCATCTGCGGCGTGGGGTGCTGCACGAGCGTGCGCCCGGTGTCACGGTCGCCGCAGACGACGTTGAGCACGCCCGGCGGCAGGAACTCCGCCGCGAGCTCGGCCATCATCGTCGAGGTGGCCGGGGTGGTGTCGGAGGGCTTCAGCACCACGGTGTTGCCCGCGGCCAGCGCCGGCGCGATCTTCCAGACCATCATCGGCAACGGGTAGTTCCACGGCGTCACCTGGCCGACCACGCCGATCGGCTCACGTCGGATGAAGGAGGTGTGGTCCTCCATGTACTCCCCCGCCGACTTGCCCTCCAGCACCCGGGCGGCGCCGGCGAAGAAGCGGAAGTGGTCGACGGTGGGCGGCATCTCCTCGCTGGCGGTCAGCCCCAGCGGCTTGCCGGTGTCGCGGCACTCGGCGGCCACGAACTCCTCCGCACGGGACTCCAGCGCATCCGCGATCCGCAGCAGCGCGAGCGAGCGCTCCTGCGGCGTCGTAC
>NZ_JBFUMD010000532.1:0-2513 GCF_054049555.1 Nocardioides sp. P5_C9_2 | reverse complement strand
GGTGTACATCGCTGCCGGCGTCCCACGGCTGGTCATCGCGACCGCCCTGGTCCTGTGGTCCCCCGGCGAGCTCACCGCCCTGCTGGGTGTCGCCATCAGCGCCTTCGCACCGGCCCTGGTCGGCTGGTGGGCGCTCCGTGCCGAACGCCGTCCGGGAGAGGTCAGCGACGTACACCGCGGTGGAGCGATCCTCAAGGAGAGCCTGCACAACTCGCAGGCGCTGCTGGCCTTCTTCGCGCTCTCCAACGTCGACATCATCGTGGCCCGCAACGTGCTCGACGACCATGACTCCGGCCTGTACGCCGCCGGCCTCATCATCACCAAGGCGATGCTCTTCCTGCCCCAGTTCGTGGTGGTGGTCGCCTTCCCGGCCATGGCGACGGCGCACGAGCGCCAGCGCGCGATGATCCGGAGCCTGAGCCTGATCGGGGGGCTGGGCGTGCTCGGCACCGTGGCCGCCTGGCTCCTGGCCCCCGTGGCGATGGTGTTCGCGGGCGGCGCCGGCTTCGACGAGATCGAGCCCTACCTGTGGCTCTTCGCCCTGCTCGGCACCCTGCTGTCGATGATCCAGCTGCTCGTCTACTCGGTCCTGGCCCGCCAGGGTCGGTGGACGGTCCTCGCCGTCTGGGCCGCCCTGATCTGCGTGATCGGCGTCGGTCTCGCCCAGGACTCGATCCTGGGCCTCGCCACCACGGTCGTGGTGGTCGATGCGCTGCTGCTGGCGCTGTTGCTGGGCGCCGCCGCCTACTTCCAGCGCGAGCACGCCCCGGACCGGGAGTCGACCCGGATCGCCTGACGCGTCAGTGCGCGGCCTCGTGCCAGCTGCGCCCGGTGCCGACGGAGACGTCGAGCGGCACCGCCAGGTCGGCGGCGGCACCCATCTGCTCGCGCACCAGCGATGCCAGGGCATCGCGCTCGCCGGTGGCGACCTCGAAGACGAGCTCGTCGTGGACCTGGAGCAGCATCCGGGACCGCAGTCCCTGCTCGGCCAGGGCGCGCTCGACGCCCAGCATCGCGACCTTGACCAGGTCGGCCGCCGACCCCTGGATGGGAGCGTTAAGAGCCATCCGCTCGGCCGTCTCGCGGCRCTGGCGGTTGTCGCTGGTCAGGTCGGGCAGGTAGCGGCGCCGGCCCATGATGGTCTCGGTGAATCCCGAGCGCCGCGCCTCGTCGACGATGCCGCCGAGGTAGTCGCGCACACCGCCGAAGGTCTCGAAGTACTCATCCATCAGGCCGCGGGCCTCACCGGTGTCGATGCGGAGCTGCTGGGAGAGGCCGAAGGCCGACAGGCCGTAGGCGAGCCCGTAGTTCATCGCCTTGATCTTGGCGCGCTGCTCGGTGCTCACCGCGTCGGCGTCCACGTCGAAGACCCTGGCCGCGGTCATGGAGTGGAAATCCTGGCCGGAGCGGAACGCCTCGATGAGCAGGGCGTCCTCGGACAGGTGGGCCATGATCCGCATCTCGACCTGGCTGTAGTCGGCCGTCATCAGGCACTCGTGGCCCTCGCCGACCACGAACCCCTCGCGGATCCGGCGACCCGCCTCGGTGCGGATCGGGATGTTCTGGAGGTTGGGGTCGGTGCTGGAGAGCCGTCCGGTCGCGGCGATGATCTGGTTGTACGTCGTGTGGATCCGCCCGTCGGGAGCCACCGTCTTGAGCAGGCCCTCCACGGTCTGTCGCAGCCGGATCACGTCCCGGTGGCGGAGCAGGTGGGAGAGGAACGGGTGCTCGGTCTTCTCGAACAGCTGCTGGAGCGCGTCCGCGTCGGTCGTGTAGCCCGTCTTGGTGCGCTTGGTCTTGGGCATGTCGAGCTCGTCGAAGAGCACCACCTGCAGCTGCTTGGGAGAGCCGAGGTTGATCTCCTTGCCGATGACGTCGTAGGCGTCCTGCGCGGCGGCACGGACCTGGTCGCCGAACTCCGACTCGAGGCCCTCGAGGTAGTCGGTGTCCACCGCGATGCCGGTCTGCTCCATCCGCACGAGCGTGTCGATCAGCGGCAGCTCGACGTCGGCCAGCAGCTGGGTGCCACCGTGCTCCTCGACCGCGGCGTCGAGCGCCTCCGCCAGGTCGAGGACGGCCTTGGCGGTCAGCATGGCCACGTCGCTGGTGTCGGTGTCGTCGGTGTCGAGGGTGAGCTGGTCGGCGTCGGCCGTGTCCTGGCGCAGCTCCCTCTTGAGGTAGCGCAGGGTGAGGTCTGCCAGGTCGTAGGACCGCTGGTCGGGCTGGACGAGGTACGCCGCGAGCGCGGTGTCGACCGCGAGCCCGCCCAACCGCCAGCCGCGCGCGGCCAGCGCGAGGATGGGGCCCTTGGCGTCGTGCAGCACCTTGGGGCGCTGCGGGTCGGCGAGCCACCCGGCCAGCGCCTCGTCGTCCTGCGGTGACACCTCGGTCACGTCGACCCAGGCGGCCGCCCCGCCGGTGGTGGCGACGGCCAGCGACACGACCTCGCCGGTGCCGGCACGCCACGAGCCCTGGACGGCCACGCCGACCCGCTCGCCCGCCATGACGTGGGC
>NZ_JBFUMD010000531.1:0-2520 GCF_054049555.1 Nocardioides sp. P5_C9_2 | reverse complement strand
TGCCCGGACCGATCGACGTGCGACTGGACTCCTCGCGGGCCGCCGGCCTGCTCCGCACCCGCCTGCGTGGAGCCGGGGAGTTCCTGTGACCCTCTTCCTCGTCCGCCACGGCCGCCCCTCGGTCGACCGGGATCGGCCCGCCAGCGCGTGGGACCTCGACCCTGCGGGCTTCGACGACATCTGGGCGCTGCGCGAGTCCGGGCGACTTCCGGCGCGGGCCGCCTGGTTCTGCTCGCCCGAGCCGAAGGCGCAGCAGACCGCCCAGCTGCTGACCGACGGCGGGGTGGGGATCGTCGAGGAGCTCCGCGAGCACGAACGGGCGGCCGGGTGGCTCGACGACTTCCCCGACCGGGTCCGGGCTGCCTTCGCGGACCCGTCGACCCCCGCGGCACCGGGCTGGGAGCCGCTGGACGCCTGCCGCGAGCGGCTCGTGCCCGCCGTACGCCGCATCCTCGACGTCCACGGCGACGACGACGTCGTGCTGGTCGGGCACGGCACCGCCTGGACCGCGTTGGTGGCCACGCTGACCGGGCGTGAGCCCGATCTCACCCGGTGGGCCTCCCTCGGCATGCCCGACGTGATCGAGCTCCCCACCGTCCTACGATGAGCCTCATGAGCACCCCGGAGACGACCGAGACACCGACCCGGGTCGAGCCGACGGTCGAGGCCGGTTGGTGGCACCGCAGCCACCCGACCTTCGCCGGGATCACCGGCTTCTTCGCCGGCATGCTGCTCGTCACCGCGCTGCCGGGCGGCTTCGCCGGGGTGCTGCGCCTGATGTTCTCCTACGAGCGCGCGCAGCAGCTCTTCCCGCTCGTCCTGGTCGCGCTCGTGGTCCCGGTGGTGCTGCTCTCGCGACGCAAGACGCGCCGCTTCGCGATCTTCATGGTGATCGGCATGGCCGTCACCGCGCTGGTGGTGCTCGGCGTCACGTCGCTGGTCCTCTACTTCATGGTCCAGTACGACGTGACCTGAGGGCGGGAGGACGGCTCAGGCCTCCGCCGCCCACTGCAGCGTGCTCTCGACGGCACGGGTCCACTCCGCCCGGCCGCGTCCGCGCGACGCCTCACTCATCTGGGGCTCCCACACCGCCGCGCGCCGCCAGTTGGCGCGCAGGCCCTCCAGGTCCGGCCAGTAGCCGACCGCCAGCCCGGCCGCGTACGCCGCGCCCAGGGACACCGACTCCGACACGAGCGGTCGCTCCACCGGCACCGCCAGCACGTCGGCGACCATCTGCATGAGCAGGTGGTTGGCCGTCATCCCGCCGTCGACGCGCAGCGTGGTGAGCGCCGTCCCGGTGTCCGCGTTCATCGCCTCGACCACCTCGCAGCTCTGCCACGCGGTGGCCTCCAGCACGGCGCGAGCCAGGTGGGCCCGGGTGACGTACGACGTCAGCCCGACGACCACGCCGCGGGCCTCCGGCTGCCAGTGCGGGGCGAAGAGGCCCGCGAAGGCGGGCACGATGTAGCAACCGCCGTTGTCCTCCACCCGTCTGGCGAGCGTCTCGATCTCCGGTGCCGAGCTGATCATCTGGAGCGCGTCGCGGAACCACTGGACGAGTGCGCCCGCGACCGCGATGGACCCCTCGGTCGCGTACTGCGGTGCCTCGCCCGGCAGGGAGTAGGCGACCGTGGAGAGGAGCCCGCGCGAGGAGGGCGTCAGGGTGCCCCCGGTGTTCATGAGCAGGAAGGCGCCCGTGCCGTAGGTGCACTTCGCCTCGCCCGCCGCGAAGCACGTCTGACCGAACAGGGCGGCCTGCTGGTCCCCGAACGCGCCGCCGATCGGGACCCCCGGCAGACCCACCGAGCAGGTCCCGTAGACC
This sequence comes from Nocardioides sp. P5_C9_2, assembly GCF_054049555.1. Taxonomy (NCBI): domain Bacteria; kingdom Bacillati; phylum Actinomycetota; class Actinomycetes; order Propionibacteriales; family Nocardioidaceae; genus Nocardioides; species Nocardioides sp. P5_C9_2. The sequence continues at coordinate 698 of NZ_JBFUMD010000531.1, read as the reverse complement.
TCCACGTTGGGGCGGATCTCCGGCAGCAGCTCGCCCGGGATGTCGAGCAGGTCGAGCAGGCGGGTGTCCCAGGACAGGCTGCGGACGTCCATCAGCATGGTGCGGCTGGCGTTGGTGACGTCGGTGACGTGCACCCCGCCGTCCGGGCCGCCGGTGAGGTTCCAGATGAGCCAGGACTCCATGGTCCCGAAGGCCAGCTCGCCGGTGCGTGCGCGTCGCTGGAGCCCCGGCACGTGGTCGAGGAGCCACCGCAGCCGCGGGGCCGCGAAGTACCCGGCCGGGGCGATGCCGCAGACCTCCTCGAACAGGCCTGCGTCGGGGCTGTCGTTGAGGCGGGCGACGATCTCGCTGGAGCGGGTGTCCTGCCAGGTGATGGCGGGGGCAACAGGACGACCCGTGGCCCGGTCCCACACGACGGTGGTCTCGCGCTGGTTGGCGATCCCCACGCTGGCGATGTCGGAGACGTCGAGTCCCGCGACGTGGAGGGCCTCCGGCAGCACCCGGAGGGTGTTGGTCCAGATCTCCGTGGCGTCGTGCTCGGCCCACCCGGGCTCCGGGAAGAGCTGGGCGTGCTCGTGCTGGGCCACCGACACCATGCGGCCGCCGTGATCGAAGACGAGGCAGCGGGTGGACGTCGTGCCCTGGTCGATCGCGGCCACGTAGCGGCCGGTCACAGTCGGTCCTGCAGGGTGCTGGCC
>NZ_JBFUMD010000530.1:0-2526 GCF_054049555.1 Nocardioides sp. P5_C9_2 | reverse complement strand
AGCGCGACGTTGCCCGCGAACGAGCCGGACAGGACGCGGGGGACCTGGGCGACATGGGAGACACGGGCGGGCCGCAACTGGGCCTGCGGGTCGTGGACGGGGTCACCGTTCCACCGGATCTCGCCGGTGCTGCTCACCAGGCCCGCCAGTGCCGACAGCAGACTGGACTTGCCCGAGCCGACCTGGCCGAGCAGCAGCACCAGCTCACCCGAGCGAACCGTCAGGTCGACGTCCTGGACGCCGAGGGTGCCGTCGTCGTGCACCGCACAGAAACCGTGCAGCGACAGCTCGCGGAGCGGGTCGCGCTGCGGCGTCGCCGGCGCCGGCGAGGTGCCGGCGACCATGTCGACGCCCGGCGGCAGGTGCATGAGGTCGCCGCCGCCGGCCAGTGCGCTGGTCGCCTCCATCCACGCTCGCACGCCCGGGGCCTCGGTGACCACCGAGCCCGCGACGCGGCCGAACCAGTCGAAGCCGCTGACGGCGTTGGCCACGAGCAACGCGGTGGCGAGCTCCCACTGACCGGTCAGCAGGCCGACCCAGGCGGCGACGACACCGCACTGGACCATCACGACGGGCACGCCGTCGAGCAGGGCCTGGACCCGGTGCTCGCGCACGGCCGCCTCGACCCGACCCGCGTCGACCTGCCGCAGGTGCTCGTGCACCGACGGCGTGGCGGCGGCGAGCTTGACGGTGCGGACCGACTCGAGGGCGCTCACCAGCGAGCGGCCGAAGCCGGCCCGGGCCGTCGACGAGGCGGCGGCCGAGCGCCCGGCCACCCGCCGTCCGAACGACGACGCCACCGCCGAGGCGACCATCACCGCGAGCAGCACCATGCCGGCCAGCCACGTGCCGGCGATGATCGCGGTGACCAGGACGATGACGAGCCCRTTGATGAAGTCGACCCACCGGTCGGCGTACCGGGCGAGGCGGTCGGCGTCCATGGTGCGGGCCACGACCTCGCCCGGGGGCGTGCGCTCCAGCCGGTGCTGCGAGGTCTGGCCGTGCAGCACGGACAGGCGCACCCGCAGGCGCACGGAGATCCACCAGCGCGGGTAGGTGCGGAAGGCCTGGGAGAGCAGCAGCGGGCTCACGAGCAACGAGACCACGAGCGCCACGGTGAGCCCGACCGGGACCTGACCGTCCTGGAGTGCGGTGACCGCCAGTCCCCAGACCCAGCCGGTCAGGGCGCCGAAGGCGCCGGTGAGCGCGGAGAGGAGGAAGAGAAACATGCCGAGCAGGCCCCACCGCGGCTCGATCGTGAGCGCGCTCCACGTCGCCCGGGTGAGGCTGGGCGCGGGTCGGACCTCCGGGCGCGGCGGGGGAGTCGTGGACCGTCGGACCGACCCGATGGCGCTGTCGTCGTGGTGGTGCTCCTCGACGACGGGCTCGTGCGCGGAGGCGCGGAGCAGGTCGCGGAACGGGCCGTCGTCGACGGCCAGCCGCTCACGGGGACCGCGCTGGACGACGCGCCCCGACTCGAGCACGGCCACCTGCTCGGCGCGACGCGTGGTCGAGAGCCGGTGGGCGACCAGGATGCCGGTGCGCCCGGAGATCAGCCGCTCGGCGGCGCGCACGACCCGCGCCTCGGTGACCGGATCCATCCGGGCGGTGGCCTCGTCGAGCACCACGACCCGGACGTCGCGCACCAGCAGCCGCGCGAAGGCGACCAGCTGCTCCTCGCCGGCCGACAGGCTCGTGCCACCGGGGCCGAGGGTCGTGTCGAGCCCCTCGGGCAGGCCCGCCACCCAGTCCGACAGACCGAGCTCGGTGACCGCGGCCTCGACCTCCTCACGCGGGTGCGGACCGAAGAGGGTGATGTTGTCCGCCAGGCTGCCGGCGAGGATCTCGGTCCGCTGGGTGACCACACCGACCGCCGCCCGGAGGGCTTGGAGGTCGAGCTCGAGGACGTCGGTGCCACCGAGCAGGACGGTGCCGGGCTCCGGCTCCGCGGCCCGGGACAACAGCGACGCCAGCGTCGACTTGCCCGAGCCCGTGCGGCCGACGAGCGCGCACGTGTGGCCGGCGGGGACGAGGAGATCGACGTCGCGCAGCGCGAACGTGCCGGCATCGTAGGAGAAGTGCAGGTCGCGGAACTCCACGTCGAGCGCTCCGGACGGCAGCGGGAGCCCACCGGTCGGCTCGGCACGCGCGGCCAGCATGCCCCGCAGCCGCAGCACCGCGCCGAAGCCCTCCTGGAGGTCGGGCAGGTGCCGGGCGAGCATGTCGACCTGACCGACGAACTGGGTGGTCACGAGGAAGAGCGTCACGAGGGCAGCGGTCGACAGGTCACCGTTCGAGACGAGGGCGATCCCCAGGACCCCGGTGCCGGCCAGGACGCTCGCCAGCAGCGTGCCGCTGCGCCGCGTGATCCGGGCCTCCACGGCCAGCACCGCGTCGAGCGCGCGGTGCACCGCGGCGGCCACCCGTGCGTTGCGGCGCAGGACGTAGGCCTGGCCGAGACTCGTGCGCAGGTCGTCGCGCGCGGCCACGCCCTCCTCGGTGGCGGCAGCGTGGTCGGTCCAGGCG
>NZ_JBFUMD010000529.1:0-2536 GCF_054049555.1 Nocardioides sp. P5_C9_2 | reverse complement strand
GCTCCCACACACGCTGCACGCCTGCCGGGACGCCGGTTTCGACACCTCGAGCCTGTACGTCGACACCGAGAACCCCACCGGCGCCCTGGGGATCTACGAGCGTGCCGGCTACGCCGTGCGCCACCGCCAGGACAACTACTCCCTCGTGGAGGAGCCGGTCTCGTAGACCAGGTCCGCCCGCTGGCGGGTGTGCTCGCGGACGTGGTGGGACGCCTCGCCGTCGAGCCACTGCTCCCACTGGGGGCGCATCTGCTCGCCGTCGCGTGCCAGCCCGCGCCGCAGCCGCTCCTCGCGAGGCGCCTCGACCCACACCAGGGTGGTGACGAGGTCGTCGATGCAGGCTGGGGCGGCGCCGACCCCGTCGATCACGAGCAGGCCGCCGGGGGAGAGGGGGTGCGTCTCGGCCCAGCCGGACGCGTGCCAGTCCCAACGCGTCCACGCCGACGGCCGGCCCGAGGCCAGGGGKCGCAGCACGGCGTCGATCGTGGCGCCCAGCCCGGGCAGACCGTCCCAGCCCTCCAGCAGGTCGTCGGTGTGCACGACCTGCGCCGGGGCCAGACCAGCGAGGTCGAGGGCGAGCGTCGTCTTCCCTGCCCCGGCGAGCCCATCGATGCACACCAGCCGTCCCGGCCCCAGCGTGGGCGGCCGGGCGAGGGCGTGCGCCAGCACCGCTGCCGCCTCGATCGGGCGGGTCACCAGGCGTGGCCGAGCCCGCGGTAGCTCGGCACCGTCTCGACGATCCGGTCCCCGCGCACGAGGTGGACGTCGTTGACGTGCTCGAAGAGCTCACCGGACTTCGCGTGCCGGAACCAGACCAGCTCGCCGATGGCGAGCATCGCGGCCGGATGCCCGGTGAGCGGCGTCTGCACCTCGCCGGCGCCCTCGAGCCCGGTCAGGTGGAGCCCCGGCGGTGCCCACGGGATCGGGGCGCGGTCCTCTCCGACCGGGCCGGAGGCGATCAGACCGCCGCCGTGCACGGTGGCCAGGGTCGGGGAGGGCTTGCGGCTGACCCGCAGGCCGAAGAAGGCCGCGGGTCTCGGCGTGAAGGACTGGTAGTGGTCGAACAGGCCCGGCACCAGCAGTCCCGACCCCGCGGCCACCTCCGTCACGACCGGGTCGGCGACGGTCGACTCGACCGAGCCGGAGCCGCCGCCGTTCCAGAACTCGAGGTCGGCGAGGTCGGCGAGGGCGTCGACGACCTCCCGGCGCCGGACCTCGAGCTGGGCGACGGATGCCTGCTTGAGCCGCCGGACCAGCAGGGACCGGGTGCGCTGGCCGGGCACGTCGTCCGGCACCCCGGCGACCTGGCCCTCGTAGGTCATCGCCCCGACGAGGACGAAGCCCGGCCGGGAGACGACCGTGCGGGCGAGAGCGGTGACGGCGGCGGCGTCGTACAGGGGGGAGCGCTTGGGACCGACGTGCTGACCACCCACCCGCAGGCCCGCGTCCACGTCGATCGCGACCCGCACGTCCACCCCCGCGCCCCGTCGCAGCGAGTCGACGGCGTCGAGGTGAGCCACGTCGTCGACCATCAGCGTGATCGCCGCGGCGGCCTCGGGGGAGCCCAGCAGCAGGCCCAGGGCCCGGGGGTCGACGCTGGGGTAGGCGACCACGACGTCGTCGCTGATCCCGCTCTCGTGCAGGTGGAGGGCCTCGGCGAGCGTGTAGGCGAGCACGCCGGAGAACCCGTCGTGGGCCAGCGCCCGGGCGACCAGCGCGGGGACCCGCAGCGACTTGGAGGCCACTCGCACCGACGTGCCGCCGGCCCGGCGGGCGAGGTCGTCGGCGTTGGCGTCGAAGGCGTCGAGGTCGACGACGGCGATCGGGGTGGGCAGGGGCTCGGGGTGGGACGCGACGGCGGAGCCGAGGCGGGCCCACAGCCGGTTGCGCTCGACGAACCCGTCGACCGGCGCCTGGCTCACTGGATGCCGCGCTTCTTCAGCAGCGCCTCGATCTCGGCCATCTCGTCGTCGACGACGGGCTTCTCGCGCGGGCTCCGGGTCGAGGAGGCCTCCGGCAGGTCGCGGCGGCGCGTCGGAGCGCTCACCTCGCCGGGGGCGGTGGTGTCGGTGGCCCGGCCGAGCTGCCGGTCGCGCAGGACGCCGGCCACCACGATGAGCACGACGCCGAAGCCGGCCAACCCGATGCCGGTCCACGTGACCGGGTTGAGGACGAGGCCGGACGCCCAGTCGGTGACCGACCCGGCGATCTCGGTGAACATCTCCAGCGTCCCGGTCAGGTAGGCCGCCACCGGCATCAGCGTGAAGCCGAGGGCGCGCATCGCCGCGGTCGTGCCGCGTCGTCGGAAGGAGACCCAGGTCCACGCGAGTCCCAGCAGGGTCAGGGTCGCGGCAAGTGCCGCCCAGGTTGCCTCGTCCACCCCTCCAGAGTTCCACAGTGCTCCACACAGGGGGGACAATGACCCGGTGGAACGACAGATCCCCGACCCCGGGTTCGCCGGTGACGACGGCAGCGCCGACCCCGCGGTGCGATCCGCCCTCGCGCTGCTGGCCGACGACCCCACGACGTACGGCGT
>NZ_JBFUMD010000528.1:0-2543 GCF_054049555.1 Nocardioides sp. P5_C9_2 | reverse complement strand
GCCAGCGTGTTCGAGGTGTACAGCTCCGCGGCCGCCCGCACCCTCGCCGTGAGCCCGACCGGGCTCGTCGAGACGGCGCACGGCCTCCGCCTGCTCACGCTTTCAGAGCAGCAGGCACCAGACGTCGACGCGACGCTGCGTCCCGGCGTCACAGGCCCCAGTGGCCGAGCTGGGTTCGACGGCGCGCTCGAGCAGCTCGCCGGTGCCGAGGGAGCAACCACGGCGCGCTCCACCGCCAAGATGATCGACTACCCGAGCGAGAACCTGGACCTCGGCACCACCGGCGGCCCGCGACGCACCGAGATGCTCGCACTAGCTGCCATCGCCGTTGCGACCCTGGCTGGCCTGGCACCGGCCGCACGCAGGCGACGAGCGAAGTCGCCGCAACCCTGACCCGGCCCCTGACCAGAACTCCGAGCTCGCGCCGAGCGACTACCGCCGGAAGCGTGGGCTGGTCTTCACCGGATCTGCTACCCCAAGGTCGCGGCGACCATCGGGGACCTTCAAGCGGCAGTGACGGATGCTGGTTCGGCCTCCGACCCAACGGCGTATCCGGCGACGGGCGAGACGTTGTCGACCGCGGTCATGTCTGGTGCGCCTCGCCTCAGGGGACGGCCCCGCGTCGGTGTTGCCTGGACCGGGATGGACGGAGCGGCTCAGACCGGCGGTTGGGGGTCGTACTGGATGGCTCGGCGGACCTCGCGGGCGCGCTCTCGACCAGCGAGCCTGGCCACCAAGTGGAGCGCCATGTCGATGCCGGCACTCACCCCGGCGCTGGTGATGAGGTCGCCGTCATCGACGAAGCGGGCTTCGGGGCGGAGCAGGATGGACGGGTCGAGCTCGGTGAGCAGGTCGACGTTCTCCCAGTGAGTGGTGGCTGGACGCCCGGCCAGGAGACCTGCGGCGGAGTACACCAACGCGCCCGTGCACACGCTGGCCATCAGTTCGACCGAGGCACGCTGCCCGCGGATCCACGCCAAGTGGTCTGAGTCGCGCATCAACGGGCGCGTGCCTTGGCCGCCGGGATGGATGAGAACGTCGAGTGCCGGCATCGTGTCGAAGGAGTGGTGCGCGCCGAGGGTGAGTCCCTTGGCGGCCAGGACCGGCCGCCCGTCGCGGGAGATGCACGAGATGCTCCAGCCGTCCTTCGGGTAGTGGAGGGTCCAGTAGGACAGCACCTCCCAAGGTCCGACGGCGTCGAGCTCCTCAACGTCGTCGAAGAGCAACAGGCCGATGTGCCGTCGCTCGGTCGGCTCGGTCGGCTCTGTCGCAGCGGGGTTCGTCATTGCTAGGTCTCCGTTTCGGTGGGGCCGGTGGCGGGTAGAGCCCTCGCTCCTGCGACGGGTGTCGTGCTGTGGTCAGGTGCTGTTCGGACGCTCGAACGCTGTTGCTGCGCAGAGCCGGTCGCTCATGGCCTCTTCGGCCGGCGCTTGATATTGACGTCGTCCAAGCAGACGGCTGACACGGTCAACGGCTTGTGAGTGATGCCCCGCGTCTCGAGGAAGTGCGCCGCCAGGAGCTCGCCTTCCACCTCGGCGGCGTCGTCGGCCTCCGCGGCGGAATTTTCCGAGATGTCGAGGAGGTAGCGCAGGGTGAACCGGGTCAGCGTGGGCGAGTAGGTGAACGTGCCGGCCGGGGTGAACGCCGCGAGCAATAGGTCATGCTCCGCCTGCTCGGCTTGCAGCTGAGCGCGGACAGTGGGGCTCAGGTCAGCGAACTGACCGACCACCTGCACGCGGTACGCCCTGGTCACGACGCCCTTCCTTCCAGCTGTTGACCGCAGTGGGCCGGAACAGCGGTTGCCGCGACCGGCCCGGTCGGCCCGACGGCCCCTGTCCACACGGCGGGCTCAGTCATCGCCCGCAGCGGCCGCGGATGCTTGACTCTGCTCACGCAGCCAGTCCCGCAGCACGGTGTTGATCCGGATGCCGAGCTCTACCTGCGGGGCGAACGTTTCCGGCTCGGACGCTGCTCGCATCTCGGCTCGCAGCTCCTCCAGGGCGGCGAGCTCCTGCTCGACGTGCGCGAGGTCGCGCTCGTAGGTCGTCTGCCTGTCTGCCGAACCCAGCAGCGGCGTGAGGAACAGCCGCAACCCGCTCTCGCTGCGCTGGGACCGGTCAGGCTCCACCTCCACGAGCCACTGCCGCAGCTCGGCGCGGCCGGCTTCGGTGATCGCGTAGGTCTTGCTACCGCGTGGCCCGTGGCCGACCACCTCCACCAGGTCGGCAGCCTCGAGCTTGGCCAGTTCGGGGTAGATCTGGCTGTGCCGCGCCTGCCAGGAGTTCCGCAGCGACCGGTCGAAGGTCTGGGTCAGCTCGTAGCCGGTAGAGGGACGCCGAGCCAACAGCCCGAGCACCGCGAATCGCAAAGCCATGTGCACACCCTAACATCATCATGTAACAATTGACATGTCTAAATAGACATGTACAGTGCGACAGATGGCCGGTGTCCCAACCTCCCATAGCCCCCTGGCGGCACCGGCCTACCCACCTCACGCTCGACCAGAGAGACACCCATGTCCCCCCAGACAGACACCACACCCG
>NZ_JBFUMD010000527.1:0-2553 GCF_054049555.1 Nocardioides sp. P5_C9_2 | reverse complement strand
GACGTCGTACGGGGTGTCGGTCAGGGTCACGCACGGCATGCTCGCACGCCGAGCCGGCGGCGGCGGGCGGCGCCGGGCGGGACACGGGTACATTCCGGCCCGTGAGGATCGTCGTTGCGCGCTGCCAGGTCGACTACGCCGGGCGGCTGGCCGCCCACCTGCCGATGGCCACCCGGGTGCTGATGATCAAGGCCGACGGGTCGGTGCTCGTGCACTCCGACGGCGGGTCCTACAAGCCGCTCAACTGGATGTCGCCGCCGTGCACGTTCCGCGAGGGCACCACCGAGGACGGCCAGCCGGAGTGGACGGTGACCGCGGCCAAGACCGACGACACCCTGCGCATCCTCATCGAGGAGGTCCACTCCGACTCCAGCCACGACCTCGGCGTCGACCCCGGACTGCGCAAGGACGGCGTGGAGAAGCACCTCCAGGAGCTCCTGGCCGAGCACCCCGGCTCGCTGGCCGACGGCCTCACGCTCGTGCGCCGCGAGTTCATGACCGCGATCGGCCCGGTCGACCTCATGTGCCGCGACGCCGACGGGCTCAGCGTCGCGGTCGAGATCAAGCGCCGCGGCGAGATCGACGGCGTGGAGCAGCTCACCCGCTACCTCGACCTGCTCAACCGGGACCCCGCGCTGACCCGCAAGGGCGCGGTCCGCGGCATCTTCGCCGCCCAGGAGATCAAGCCGCAGGCGCGGGTGCTGGCCACCGACCGTGGCATCGCCTGCGCGCTCGTGGACTACGACCTCCTGCGCGGCATGGACGACTCCGAGCACCGGCTCTTCTGATGGCCGACCCGATCCTCCACATCGCCACGGTCGCAGACTGGGAGGCCGCCCAGCGGACCGGCGCCTACACGACCTCCACCCGCGGGCGCACGCTCACGGAGGAGGGTTTCATCCACGCGTCGCGCCCCGAGCAGGTGCAGCCGGTCTTCGATCGCTACTACGCAGACGCCGGCGAGCCCCTGGTGCTGCTGGTCGTCGACCCCGACCTCCTCACGGCCCCGGTGCGCGTCGAGCCGGTCGGCGACGACACCTACCCGCACGTGTACGGCCCCATCGACCCCGCCGCGGTGGTCGGGGTGCACCCGCTGGACCCGAACGGCCGCTGGTCCGGCGCCTGAGGGCGACCTCTCAGGCGGCGAGCTGCTTGCCGACCTTCTTCTTCACCCTCACCAGCTTGCGCTTCTTGACCGTGTAGCCCGCGGGCAGGGTGCCCTCCTTGAGCATGCGCAGGGGGCAGCGGGTGCACTTCGTCCGGGAGACGCAGCACTCCTTCTTGGGGAGCCGGGCGACCTTGCCCGACTTCTTGCCCTTCGACGTGCTCATGGACTTGCCCATGCCGGCACCCTACACGGGAGTGAGGCAAGGCTTACCTGAGTGTCGTCGAGGTCTCGTCGGCGTGCGCCAGGCGCCAGCCGGAGTCGTCGCCCTCGAGCGCGACGTGGGCGCCGCCCGGCAGCACGAGGTCGGCCCCGGTCGCCCGCGGATTGCCGACCAGCACCGGCACGGCGGTCATGATGGCGCCGCCGTGACTGACCACCAGCACTGCCTCGCCGCGGTGGGCGTCGCGGACCTCGTCGAGCACGCCGATGACACGGGCGGCGATGCCGGCGACCTGCTCGCCGCCGGGGATCGCGGCCGAGTCGTCGCCCGCCACCCAGGCCTCGAAGACGGGCCCCAGCGCGGCGGACTCGCTCGCGTCGGTGCCGGCGAGCGCACCGACGCCGTACTCCCTCAGGTCCTCGCGCACCAGGACGTCGACGCCGAGCACGCCCGCCGCGATCTCGGCGGTCTGCACGGCCCGCGACAGCGGGCTGCACCACACGCGCGAGATGCGCTCGCCGAGGAGCCGCTCCCCCAGCGCTCGGGCCTGGGCCCGCCCGGTGGCGCTCAGCGAGCCGCCCTGGTCGGTGACCAGGTCCGTCTCGTAGTCGGCCTCGCCGTGGCGGGCCAGGAAGACGCGGGTCGGGCACTGGAGGTCGCTCATGGCGTCACGCTAGCCCCGCCCGGGCGGCACGTACGTTGGACGACATGCGCAGAGTGACGCCCGAGGTCCCCGGTCCCGGCCAGGAGTCCGTGTGGGACTACCCCCGTCCTCCGCGGGTCGAGAGCAGCGCCGAGACGGTGGAGGTCCGGCTCGGCGGCGAGGTCGTCGCCCGCAGCACGTCCTCGCTGCGCGTGCTCGAGACGAGCCACCCTCCCGCCTACTACCTGCCTCGCGACGCCTTCGCCGCCGGCGTGCTGCGGCCCGTCGAGGGCACCACCTTCTGCGAGTGGAAGGGCGTCGCGACGTACTTCGACCTCGTCACCGGGGCCGCGACCGCCCGGCGCGCCGCCTGGACGTACGCCGACCCGACGCGCGGCTTCGAGGCGATCCGCGACCACCTGTCGGTGATGCCCGGCCAGGTCGAGGCCTGCCTCGTGGACGGGGAGGTCGTGCGCGCCCAGGAGGGTGGCTTCTACGGCGGCTGGATCACCGACCGCGTGGTCGGCCCCTTCAAGGGCGGCCCCGGCAGCCACGGCTGGTGACGGCGGTCAGCCTCGGTCG
>NZ_JBFUMD010000526.1:0-2567 GCF_054049555.1 Nocardioides sp. P5_C9_2 | reverse complement strand
GCCTCGGACCCGGTCTCGGACTCAGCCTCGGACCCGGTCTCGGACTCAGCCTCGGACCCGGTCTCGGACTCAGCCTCGGACCCGGTCTCGGACTCAGCGACGGGCTGCTCCTGAGCGGCAGGCTCGTCCTCCGCCGGATCGTGGGCGGCCGGCTCCTCGTCGGCCGCGGCGAAGGTCGCCGCCTGGCTCAGTGCCGCGCCACCGGCGAGACCCTCCGCGGGGGTCGTCGTCTCCTCGGACGTGGTGGCTTCGGCCTCCGGAGCGTCCGACGCCTCGGTTGCCGGGGCGGCCGTCTCGTCGGACCTCGAGGCGGCAGTCGGCTCGGCGGCGGGCTCCGGTGCCGAAGCCGCCGTCGGGGCCGCTGTCGGGGCCGCGACGGGAGTCGGTGCCTCGATGTCGAACAGCGAGCCGCCCTCGGGGATCGAGGTGGCCGGCGTGCTGACCGACCCGGACGACGGCGCTGTCGGAGCTTCCGAACTGGCTTCGGGCTCCGGGACGTCCGACACCTGGGTCTCCGTGGCAACCGTCTCCTCGGACGCCGTGGCCCCGGCCTCCGGGACGTCCGCCTTCTCGGATGCCGGGGCGGCCGTCTCGTCGGACGGTGCGGCCTCGGGCTCCTCGGTGGCGGGCTCGGCAGCCGGCTCAGAGGTGGGGTCCGGGGCAGGGGCTGCCGGGGCCGCGACCGGCGTCGGTGCCTCGATGTCGAACAGCGAGCCGGCCTCGGGGATCGAGGTGGCCGGGGTGCTCGTCGTACCCGACGACGGCGGTGCGTCAGCCACCTTCTGGGGTGCGGTGACGGTGGCCTGTTCACCGCTCGTGGGCGTGTCGGCCGTGTCCGTGTCGGGAGCCGGTGCGTCAGCCACCTTCTGGGGTGCCGGGACTGTGGCCTGCTCACCGCTCGGCACGGGGTCGGCGGCGATGTCGAACAGCGAACCGGTCGATCCCAGGCCGGACGCGGGTGCCGTCGACGGCGCGGGCTTGGCCGCCGGGGCCTCGTCCTGCTCGGCCTTCGCCTCGTCGGCGGCGGGCGCCGGTGCCTCGGCGGGCGCCGGCGTGCCGGTCCCAGCGGCGGGAGCGGTCTCCTCGGGCGTCAGGTCGAAGAGCGATCCCCCCGATCCGAGGTCGGCCTGCGCGGGCTGCGTGGTCGACTCGGACTTCGCCGGGGGAGCCGGCTGCGCTGCGGGCTCCGTCTCCGACGCCGGTGCAGACGCAGGCGCCTCATCCTCTCCGCCGAGGTCGAACAACGACCCGGACTCCTCCTTCTTCGGGGTCCCCGAGGCGCGCGTCGCGTCGGACGGGGTGTCGGCGACGGACGTCGCGGGGGTGGAGTCGGTGGACGAGTCGCCGAGGTCGAAGAGCGACGAGCCGCCCGACGCCTTCGCCGCGGGGCCCACGTCCGCGGTCTCGGTGACCGTGTCCGCGGTGTCGGTGACGTCGCCGGACTCGGGCTCGGCCTTGGTCGCCACGTCGGTGTCGCCCGAGGCGGCGCCGGCTGCGGCAGCGGCGGCGGGCGCGGATGTCGTACCAGGCCCGGCCTTGGTGGCGGACTCGCCCTTGACCGAGGCGAGCAGCATCTGCGCGACGTCGAGGATCTCGACCTCCTCGCGGGCGTTGCCCTTGGCCTGCTCGGCAGTGAGCCCGTCGGAGAGCATCACCCGGCAGAACGGGCAGCCGACCGCGATCTGGTCGGCGCCGGTGCCGACGGCCTCCTTGGTGCGGTTGACGTTGATCCGCTCGCCGATGTTCTCCTCCATCCACATGCGCGCACCACCCGCGCCGCAGCAGAAGGACTTCTCGGAGTTGCGCTCCATCTCGGTGAACTCCGCACCGGGGAGGATCTGGAGCAGCTCGCGCGGGGGCGAGTAGACCTGGTTGTGGCGCCCGAGGTAGCACGGGTCGTGGTAGGTGATCGAGCGCTTCGCGGCGCCCGCACCGTCCTTGATCGGGGTCAGCTTGCCCTCGCGCACGAGGCGGTTGAGCAGCTGCGTGTGGTGCACGACCTCGAGCTCGATGCCGAAGTCCTTGTACTCGTTCTTGAGCGTGTTGAAGCAGTGGGCGCAGGTCGAGACGACCTTCTTGACCTTGTACTCCTTGAAGGTCTCGACGTTCTGCTGCGCGAGGCCCTGGAAGACGAACTCGTTGCCCGCGCGCCGGGCCGGGTCGCCGGTGCAGGTCTCGCCGTTGCCCAGCACGCCGAAGGAGATGCCGGCCATGTCGAGCAGCTCCGCCACCGCCCGGGTGGTCTTCTTGGCGCGGTCCTCGTAGGCACCGGCGCAGCCGACCCAGAACAGCCAGTCGACGGACTCGAGCGACTCGAGGTCCTCACCGACGACGGGCACGTCGAAGTCGAGGCCCTTGGCCCAGTCCATCCGTGCCGTGGACGACATGTTCCACGGGTTGCCCTTGTTCTCCAGGCCCTTGAAGAGCTGGTTGAGCTCGGCGGGGAAGTTGGCCTCCACCAGCACCTGGTAGCGGCGCATGTCCATGATGTGGTCGACATGCTCGATGTCGACGGGGCACTGCTGCACGCAGGCGCCGCACGACGTGCAGTTCCACAGGACGTCGGC
>NZ_JBFUMD010000525.1:0-2569 GCF_054049555.1 Nocardioides sp. P5_C9_2 | reverse complement strand
GTGGACGACGGCAAGTCCACGCTCATCGGCCGACTGCTGCTCGACTCGAAGGCGATCTTCGAGGACCAGCTCGAGGCCGTCGAGGCCTCCTCGCAGTCCAAGGGCTACGACTACACCGACCTCGCGCTGCTGACCGACGGTCTGCGCTCCGAGCGCGAGCAGGGCATCACCATCGACGTGGCCTATCGCTACTTCGCGACGCCAAGCCGCAAGTTCATCATCGCCGACACCCCCGGGCACATCCAGTACACGCGCAACATGGTCACCGGGGCCTCAACGGCCGACCTGGGCCTGGTGCTCGTCGATGCCCGCCACGGGCTCACGGAGCAGAGCCGCCGGCACGCTGTGCTGCTGTCCCTGCTCCGGGTGCCGCACCTGGTGCTGGCAGTCAACAAGATGGATCTCGTCGACTGGGACGAGTCGGTCTACGAGAAGATCCACAACGAGTTCACCGCGTTCGCGACCAAGCTGAACATCCCGGACCTCGAGGTGATCCCGATCTCGGCGCTCCAGGGCGACAACGTGGTGACGCGCAGCGAGAACACGCCGTGGTACCACGGGCCCACGCTGATGCATCACCTCGAGCACGTCCACGTGGCCTCCGACCGCGACCTCCAGGACGTCCGGTTCCCCGTGCAGTACGTCGTGCGGCCCAAGTCCGACGAGTTCCACGACTACCGCGGCTACGCCGGCATGGTCGCCGGGGGTGTGCTCAAGCCCGGCGACGAGGTCGTCGTGCTGCCCAGCGGTATGACCTCCACGATCAAGGGCATCGATCTCTTCAACCAAGAGATCACCGAGGCGTTCCCGCCCATGTCGGTCACGGTGCGACTCGACGATGACGTCGACGTCTCTCGGGGCGACATGATTGCCCGGGTCAACAACGCACCCAAGCCCAGCCAGGACATCGACGCGATGATCTGCTGGATGACCAACGAGCCGCTGCGTCCGCGGCAGAAGCTCGCCATCAAGCACACCACCCGGACCGCGCGGGCGATGGTCAAGGACATTCAGTACCGCCTCGACGTCAACAGCCTGCACCGCGATCAGGACACCAAGGAGCTCGGTCTCAACGAGATCGGCCGCGTCCAGCTGCGCACCACCGTGCCGCTGCTGTGCGACCCCTATTCCAAGAACCGCACCACGGGCTCGTTCATCCTCATCGACGAAGCAACCGGRGTTACCGTCGGCGCGGGCATGATAAACAGCGGCGCCTGACGCCACCTAGAAGCCGGGAGTTCAATACGTGACGTCTGCGCAACCGTCAAAGCGGCGCATCCTTCTGATGAACAAGTATTGGCGACCCGCCGGCGGTGTCGAGAACCACGCCTTCGAGGTCAAGGCGGCACTGGAAGCAATGGGCCACGAAGTTTTTCCATACGCCATGCGGGAACCCGAGACTCTGCCCACGCCATTTATGGAGTACTTCCCGTCAGCGGTTGACTTCAGATCTGGCAGCCCAGGTGCGATGGCCCGGTCGGTAGGCCGGGCTGCGTTCGCCAAGGGCGCCAAAGCGAATTTTGAGAAATTTCTTGAGGTGGCCCAGATCGATGCGGCCTACGTGCTTCACATTTATCACCAGCTCGGCATGCCGCTCCTCAACTCTCTTCACAATCACCACATACCCACAGTGCTTAGTCTCCACGACTACAAAGTGGCATGCCCCAACTACCGACTCTTCTCCGAGCGGACCCAGTCTATTTGCACGAAGTGCCTGGACAAGCCGGCCGGCCACCTGTGGGCTCCGATCCAAGAACGTTGCTGGAACGACAGCGCTGTCGCGGGAGCAGCTCTAGTTATTGAGTCCGCTGCCACTCGAATGCACGACAGCTACAACAAGGCCGACATAATCACGACACTGAATGACCTTCAGGAAGTTAGCATTCGGCGGGCTGGGGTTCACGTCCCCATCATGCGCCTGCCACACCCGGTCGAGCTCGGACCGGCCCGCCCGGCGCAGCAGCGAAAACACTTTGTATACGTTGGTCGGCTGGTGCCAGAAAAGGGTGTCGCGACGCTCATCCGGGCCGTTGCACGCGCTGGCGTGACGCTTCGAATCGTTGGCGACGGCAGATCCCGTAACGATCTCGAGCAACTAAGCTCCGCCCTGAATGCTTCAGTGCATTTTGTTGGCAACGTCAGCAGTCACGGTGTGGAACGTGAGCTCGCGGATGCAATTGCTTTGGTCGTCCCATCAGAATGGCACGAGGTGAGCCCTCTTGTCGTATACGAAGCCATCGCCGCCGACGTCCCCGTAGTCGCGACGGCCGTAGGAGGGATGATCGACCAACTAGGGGACGGGCGTGGGCGCCTGGTACCTGTCAACGACGTCGAAGCCCTTGCCAGTGAACTCAAGTCGGTGAACGACGATCAATTCTCGGCGCAGAATGCATCCGCCCGCGCTCGAGAACACGCACTTCGCTATCATTCGCCAGCGACGTGGAAAGYGAACCTCGCAGCCGTTTTTGGCGCCGCGGGCGTAACACTCTGAGCTATTCATGACCAAATCCACAGCCTCGGACCGCGTGAGCACAGGCCCCCCCGCGCTGCTAGTCATCAGTGTATTGGC
>NZ_JBFUMD010000524.1:0-2573 GCF_054049555.1 Nocardioides sp. P5_C9_2 | reverse complement strand
TAGTAGACGCGCCCGGCGACGACCAGCACCGCGTCCGGGTGCCGCTCGAGCACCGCCGGCAGCGCCTCGACGATGCCGACCCGGTCCCGCAGCGGGATCACGTGACCGACCGAGAGGATCAGCGGACGGCCGGGCTCGACGCCGGCGAGCTCGCGACCCGTGGCCGCGTCGCCGGCCCGCACCCACGCGGGGTCCACCCCGACGGGGATGGCCACCGTGTCGCGGTGGGCGCCGCGGTAGCGGCTGGCGATGTAGTCCTGCATGTAGGAGTCCATGACGACCAGGCGCGGTCGGTGGCGGCGCATCATGGGCTTGACCATCGTGGCGTCGAGGGTCCGGAAGACGTGGCTGTAGTGCGCCGCCGGGTTCTCCAGGCGGGTGTGGATGCTGAGCAGCGTCGGGACTCCCCGCCGCCGGGCGTAGTTGCCGGTGGCCCACGTCAGGTCCATGAATTGTCCGTGCTGGTGGATCACGTCGGGCGCGAAGGCGTCGAGGATCGTGTCGAGCCGCCTGGCCAGGCCCGGCCGGGTCGCGAACGAGAGGTCGAAGGAGACGTTGATCCGGCTCTCCGGGAGGGTGTACGCCGGCAGCCGCACGATGCGGACCCCCTCGCGCTCCTCCTCGGCCGGCGCCCCCTCGTGCTCGGCCGTCAGCACCAGCACCTCGTGGCCGCGCCGGGCGTAGCCGCGGGCGAGCGAGTCGCTGAGGTGGGAGCTGCCCCCCACGCGGGGTGGGAAGAAGTTGTTGACGACGACGATGCGCAACGCGGTGGACCTTCCGAGAGGGGCTGGCTGCCCCGGCAGCCTAGTCACCGGCACCGGTCCCGACGAAATGATCCCTCCAGTACCGTGACCACCGACCAGCGCCCGGGGAGCAGGCCGGCGGGACCGCACGCGGAGGTAGGACCATCAGCACCGTCGATCACCGGCCCGAGGCACCACCCGAGGCAGCGCCCACCCCGGTTCGTCCGCGTCCGCGACTGCGCGGAGGCTGGGCGGACCGCCTCGAGGTCCTGGTCCCCGTCCTGGTGTACGCCGCGCTGGTGCTGGGCGGTCTGAGCACGTCCTCGTTGGCGCTGCTGAGCATGTCCTCGGCCGGCGACGGGGCGCCGCAGCTCGGCGAGTCCCTCCCGATCCGCAGCGACGAGTGGCTCACCCAGGCGCCGATCGAGCTCTCGGTGCTGGCGCACGGCGCCTCGACGGCGCCCGCCCTGTCCCAGGACCCCGACCTGATCTACCAGGTCTCGTCCGGCGGGATCGCCGAGTCGGTGCTGTTCCACGAGGGCAACCTCCTGCGGCTGGGGGAGTGGCTGCCGGACGAGATGCTGTTCGCCGCGTTCCGCGCCTGGCCGTGGCTGCTCTTCGTGCTCACGCTGCCGCCGTTGCTGCGCCGGACGGGCGCCTCACGCCCGCTCTCCTGGCTGGGTGTCGTGCTGACCGCGCTGGCCCCGGCCGCCCTCTGGTGGTCCTTCATGYCGATCCGCATCATGGCCTTCGCCGCGGCCGGCAGCTACCTGCTGTGGCTGGCCCGCGACCGCATGGTGACCGGCCGGCGGGTCACCGCGCTGCTCCAGGCTGCCGTCGCGGGGGCGCTGCTCGCGCGACTCGTCACCTACTACGTGCCGTGGTCGCTGACGGTCGGTGTCCCGCTGGTCCTGGCCACCGGCGTCTACCTCGTGACCGACCGGGCGACCCGTCGYCCGGCGCTCCTCGCCATCGGCGCGGGCGCGATCGTGTCGGTCGCCCTGCTCGCCGGCACGCTGCTCGAGAACGCCGCCTCGCTCTCCGCCGAGCTCAACACGGTCTACCCCGGCCTGCGCCGGGTCACCGGCGCCGCGCAGTCACCGGCCCAGCTCTTCGGCGCCCCCGGCCTGTTCGAGATGGAGGCGGGGCCGGCGCCGACGATCCTCAACCAGAGCGAGATCTCCTCGGGCTTCCTCGTCTGCGCGGTCTGGGCGCTGGTGATCTGGCGTCGGGCGTGGGCGGCGTCGACCACGGCCCAGCGCGGCGCCATCGCCACCCTGGCGGCGACGACCGGTCTCTGGTCCGCCTGGGCGATGGTCTCCTGGGGCGGCCTCGGTGAGCACGTGCCGCTGCTGAGCACGGTCCTGCCGGTGCGGGCGGCGCAGACGGTCGGCTTCCCGGCCGTCCTGCTCCTGGTCCTGCTCGCCTCGCGCCTGACCGGCGACACCGCCCGGCTGGCGATCGCCGCGGCCGCGACCAGCGCGGCGGTGACGGCGTACGGGGTGAGCGACCTGCAGCGTGCCCTCCCCGGGCTCGCGACCTGGCAGGTCTGGGTGGGTGTGCTGGCGCTGGCCGTGGTCGTGTACGCCGTCACCCGCTGGCCGGCGAGGTCCTGGCCGGTCGCCGGCGCGCTGGTGCTCTGCCTCGCGGCGGGCGCCGACACCAACCCGGTGGTCCACGGCGTCGGCGAGCTCCGCACCAGCACCGCGGCGCAGGACGCGCGCGCCCTCATCGAGCGTGCCGAGGGCGAGGACGCGCTCATCGCCACCAACTCGCTGGCCGCCAACGCACTCTTCGTCGCCAACGGCGGCCCCATGCTCACCGGCTACC
>NZ_JBFUMD010000523.1:0-2577 GCF_054049555.1 Nocardioides sp. P5_C9_2 | reverse complement strand
ACACCGGGTACGACGGCAACCACGCGACGTCCAGCACCCGGTGGCCCAGCGTGGAGCCCAGGGCCAGCCAGCTGAGCCAGCGCATCCCGGCCAGCGCCCGCAGCGGCAGCAGCGCGGCCAGCTGGCCGCCCTGGCTCTTGGGTGGCAACGGGCGGACCTCGCGCCGGGTCGCGGTGGAGCCGTTGGTCGAGGCGCCCGCGAAGGTGGCGAGCACGTCGGCGAGGGCCGCGACCGTGGGGTTCGCGTAGACGTCGCCCACCACCGTCTCGGGATAGCGCTCGCGGATGCGGCTGACCACCTGCGCCGCGGTCAGCGACCCGCCGCCGAAGTCGAAGAAGTCGTCGCCGGGTCCGGTGACCTCGGCGCCGAGCACGTCGGCCCAGATCTCCGCGATCCAGGCCTGGGTCTCGTCGAGGCCGGCCGGCGCCGGCGCGGTCGTGGACGCCGGCAGGGGCCACGGCAGGGCGTCCCGGTCGACCTTGCCCGACGTGCGGGTCGGCAGGGTGTCGAGCACGGCGAGGCGAGGCACCAGGGCCGCCGGCAGGCGGCGGCGGAGCAGCTCGAGGGCCGTCGCCGCGTCGTACGACGGGTCGACCGCGAGGTAGCCGACCAGCAGCCGGTTGCCGGACCGGGTCGACCTGACGGCGGCCGCGGCGCCGTTGACGCCGGGCAGCCGGAGGAGCTGCTCGTCGATCTCGCCCAGCTCGATCCGGCGCCCGCCGAGCTTGACCTGGTCGTCCGCCCGGCCGGCGAAGACCAGGCCGACCGGGTCGTTGCGCACCACGTCGCCGGAGCGGTAGGCGCGGTCCCACCCGAGGCTGGGCATCGGCGCGTACTTCTCGGCGTCCTTGGCCGGGTCGAGGTAGCGCGCGAGCCCGACGCCGCCGATGATCAGCTCGCCGGACTCACCCTCGGCGACCGGGTCGCCTTGTGCGTCGACCACGGCGAGGTCCCAGCCGTCGAGCGGCAGCCCGATCCGGACCGGGTCCGAGCCGTCGAGCAGCGCGCCGCACGCGACCACGGTCGCCTCGGTGGGACCGTAGGTGTTCCAGACCTCGCGCCCCTCGCGCTGCAGCCGGGCGGCCAGCTCGGGCGGGCACGCCTCGCCGCCCATGATCAGCAGCCGCACCCGGTCCAGGGAGCTCGCGGGCCACAGCGCCACCAGCGTCGGCACCGTGGAGACGACGGTGACGTCGTTGGCCACCAGCCACGGCCCGACGTCGACGCCGCTGCGCACCAGCGAGCGGGGCGCCGGCACCAGGCACGCGCCGTACGCCCAGGCCAGCCACATCTCCTCGCAGCTCGCGTCGAACGCGACGCTCAGCCCCGCCATCACGCGATCACCCGGACCGATGGGTCGCTCCTGGAGGAAGAGCCGGGCCTCGGCGTCGACGAAGGCGGCGGCGTTGCGGTGGGTGACGGCGACGCCCTTGGGTGCGCCGGTCGACCCGGAGGTGAAGATGACCCACGCGTCGTCGTCGGGGGTGGGGACCGTGGGGACGCCGTCGGGATCCCCGGGGCCCGCGTGACGGTCCCCGCGGGGCGCGATCACCAGGTCGTTGCCGATCACCGCCGCCGCCCGGGACTCCTCGAACACCACCCGCGCCCGCTCGTCGGGGTCGTCGGCGTCCACGGGCACGTAGGCGGCGCCGGCACAGAGGATGCCCAGGATGGCCACGTAGAGGTCCGTGGTCCCGGACTTGAGGCGGATCCCGACCTTGTCGCCGCGGCGTACGCCGAGCGCCGCGAGCTCCACGGCGACGGCGTCGGCCGCCTCGAGGAGATCGGCGTAGGTGAGCACCGCGAAGCCGCTGTCGATCGCGGGGGCCTCGGGGAACCGGCGTGCCGTGCCGCGCAGGATGTCGACCAGGGTGCGGGGCGCGGGCGCGCGGTCGGACGCCAGCAGGGCGGGAAGAGGCGACGTCACCCGTCGAGTGTCGTGCATCCGGACGTCCAGCGGGTGACCTGACGGCGACCAAGTTGGGCGCAGGCGACCCGGCGCCGCCCCCCCGGGCGCGCCGTCGACGGATGGGTGAACAGTGGCAGCTGAGTCACCGGCTGACTCAGCTCGCAGCGCCGGCGCCCCCGTGCTGATCGTCGGGCCCGGAGAACGCCGGCCGAGGCGCCCATACCCCCTAGGGGTACTATCGCACGTATGGAGCACAGCTACGTCGCACACGGGACCAAGGACAAGCACCTGCAGCGCCTCAAGCGCATCGAGGGCCAGGTGCGCGGGCTGCACCGGATGGTCGACGAGGAGCAGTACTGCATCGACATCCTCACCCAGGTCTCCGCAGTGACCCGCGCCCTGCAGTCACTGTCCCTGGCCCTGCTCGACGAGCACATGGAGCACTGCGTCGTCGAGGCCGTCCGGGAGGGCGGCGACGAGCAGCAGGCCAAGCTCAAGGAAGCCAGCGCGGCGATCGCGCGGCTCGTGAAGTCCTGAGGAGGACCCGGATGACCACCCAGACCCAGACCTACACCGTGACCGGCATGACGTGCGGCCACTGCGTCGCCAGCGTCACCGAGGAGATCGGCGAGATCTCCGGCGTGGAGTCCGTGGACGTCGTCCTCGAC
>NZ_JBFUMD010000522.1:0-2578 GCF_054049555.1 Nocardioides sp. P5_C9_2 | reverse complement strand
GGCCTCGTCGGCGCGTGCCTGGGCCTCGACCTTCGCCTTGTCGGCCTCGGCCTGGGCCTGCTCGGCCTCCTGGCGCGCCTCCTCGGCCGCCTCGGCGTCGTCGGTCGTGATGGCGTCCTTCAGCTTGTCCCACAAAGACATGCGGCTTCCTCTCATCGGGGCCGGACGGGAGAACCCGTCACACGGACCGCCCACGAACCTAGGGGCGCTCGACGGGCTCGCGACAGCCCTCCCCACCCCGGAGGGGGGCGCCCTCGAGCGGGCTACGTCGAGGTCCGTGTCGTCGCGATCGCCTCCCAGAGCGGCACGTGCTCGACCGGGGCGGTGGCGGCGAGCCACAGCTCGTGGAAGCAACGCGTGTGGCGCCCTGCATGACCTCCACGAGGAGCTCCAGGGTGCCCCACGACATCAGGACGGAGGAGGAGAAGCCCTTCGAGACCGTGGTGAGATCCGGGTGGCAGGACAGGACGAAGGCAGAGCGCTCATGCCGCCTCCGATCGCCGCGGGCCGGGCAGACTGTCAGGATCCGCCGGGAGGTCCGTTGGTGTCCACTGCGCACCGGGCGCGGGAGGGCGCGTCGAGCTAGGCAGGCGCGTCGATCTCGTAGTGACGGAAGACTGCCTGCGCGACACAGCCGGGACGCTCGTGGCCCTCGATCTCGAGCACGAGGTCGAGGGTGAGCTGCTCGCCACCGGCGATGTCGTCGACGTCCACGACCGTTGCGACCAGACGGATCCGGGAGCCCACCGGGACCGTGGCGGGAAACCGAACCCGGTTGTAGCCGTAGAACATGCACTCACCGCTGGCGAACCCCAGCACGGACTCGCGCAGGTGCGGGATGAGCCCGAGGGTCAGGTGGGCGTGCGCGATGGTGGTGGCGAAGGGACCCCGGGCGGCACGGTCCGGGTCGTTGTGTGCCCAGTGCCAGTCCAGGACCGCACGGCCGAAGGCATCAACCCCGTCCTGGGTGATCCCCACCCACGGGGACGGCCCGAGAACCCGACCGACCAGGCCGTGGACCGCATCGCCGCCCTGCACCAGCACGACGTCTTCCCTGTCGGGCATCACTCCTCCTCAGCGACCCAGCATCACGCGAACCGGGACCTACGCGTCCCTGGGTCGCAGACATACCGAATGTTCGGGGACGAGCGACGGGCCCGCCGGAAACAGCACGGGCGGGGTCACCTGTCGTCAGAATGAGCCTCGTGGCATCCACTCGCTTCCTACCGATCCTGGGCTGGATCGCCTCCTACGACCGACGGTGGCTGCGCGGCGACATCGTGGCGGGACTCACCGTCGCCGCACTGATCGTTCCGAAGAACCTGGGGTATGCCGGCATCGCGGGGATACCCCTCCAGAACGGCCTCTACGCGGCGATGGCCGGCGCGATCCTGTACGCCGTCTTCGGCACGAGCCGCCAGATCTCGATGGGGCCGAGCTCGGGACTGGCCGCGGTGGCCGCCAGCGCCGTACTGGCTGCCGGCATCACGCAGGAGGGGGAGGTCGCCTCGTTCGTGGCCGGGATCACGATCGCGTCGGGGGTCCTCTTCCTCCTGCTCGCCGTGCTCCGCATGGGATGGATCGCACAGTTCCTGTCCCGAGCGGTGGTGACCGGCTTCCTCTTCGGGGCCGCCGTCGACGTCGTGATAGGCGAGCTCCCCAAGCTCACGGGCACCGATGCCGACGGCTCGACGTCCTTCGAGGAGCTGTGGTCCTGGTGCGGCACCCTCGCCGACACCCAGCTGTCGACGCTGGCCGTCGGTCTCGCGTCGCTCGTCGTGGTGTTCGGACTGCGCGCGAGGTATCCGCGCGTCCCCGGCGCCCTCGTGCTGGTGGTCGGTGGACTTGCAGCGTCCTGGGCCCTGGACCTGGGGTCGCGGGGCGTGGCCCTGGTGGGCGACGTGCCCAGGGGACTGCCATCCGTCGACGTCCCCGATGTCTCCCTGATGTGGGACCACGTAGCCGTCGTGGCGATCGCCGCGGTGGCGCTCGTGCTGATCGGCTTCTCGCAGACGGCCGGGGATGCTCGTTCCTTCGCAGGGAAGCACGACTACCAGATCGACGTGAACCAGGAGTCCCTCGCCCAATCGGCTGCGAACATCGGAGCCGGGCTCCTGCAGGGGATGCCGGTCTCGACCAGCCTGTCGGCGAGCTCGCTCAACGACCACTCCGGCGCCCGGACGGGCCTGGCCTCGCTCACCTCAGGACTGATGGTCCTGCTGACCCTGCTCGTGCTCGCGCCTCTCTTCTCCGACCTGCCCAAGCCGGTCCTGGCGGCCCTGATCATCGAGGCTGTCGTGATGGGGATGATGGACGTCGCCGAGCTGCGCCGTCTCGCACGTGTGCAGCGCTTCGACTTCTGGGTGGCCATCGCGGCCATGATGGGCACGCTCGTCTTCGGGGTGCTTGCCGGTGTCGTCATCGGCATCGGCCTCTCGTTGCTGTGGCTCATCTCGGTGGCGACCCATCCCGGCATGCCCGTCCTCGGACGACAGGCCGGCACGCAGGTCTTCCGCGAGCTCGGCGAGCACCCGGGCGACGTCGAGATCCCCGGCGTCGTCGTGATCCGGATGGACGG
>NZ_JBFUMD010000521.1:0-2579 GCF_054049555.1 Nocardioides sp. P5_C9_2 | reverse complement strand
GTCGAGGACGTCGGCACGGGTCCGGGAGGGCACTGCAGGGCGACTCTTCAATCCAGCGCGGTCGACCTGCCCCTGCACATCGRCACTTCGGATCAGCCACTTCCCGGACCCGCAGAGAAGACGCTACGCCGGACCGGTTGACAACAGAAGGGAGCCGAAAGGACGCAACGGCCCCGAGTTCAGTTCCGGCAAGGCGTCTGGCGTCTGCGCCCGTTGTCGGAGGCAGGTGCCAGCATTGCGGCATGGAAATTGCAATCTCGACAGCGGGAGCCCTCGGCCTCTCACTTGCGACCGGCTGGTTCGGTTACGTCTTCGGGACCAGACAGGAGCGCGATAAGGAACGGCGCGGGCGCAACTTCGCCGCAGGCGCAGAGCTCGTTTCACAAATCCGGGAGGTCCAGCGGCTTCTTCGCCTTCTTGGACGTGGGGATATCGATGCCAATGAGGTGGCGAGTGCCTTCTTGGCTTGGTCTCATGCGTACGACAACGCTGGGCACCGGTTGCCGGATGAGTGGCGTCACATAGCGCTTAGCGTCCGGGATGCTTCTGGGACCGTCTTCGGCGGCGTCTCGCTTGTGCATCTCAGGCCCGACACCATGAAGTTGGGTCTGGCGGAGCCAGATGCGATGTGGCAGGACTACGCGGACGACTATCTCGACTATGTGGCAAATGCGATCCTGCGGTGGGGCGACTCGAACCGGGATGCGCCGAGGACACTTATGACATACGAGGCATGGCTGGTCCGCACCGACCGTCGGGAACCGTACGGGGCGAATAGGCAGCAGTTGAGCATCGGCTCACCAGTGACCACCTAGAGGCGGATTGACCTCATGAAGCACAAACTAGCGAGGCGATGTGGCAATCGATTATCAGGCCGAGCGTTTACCCATGGGCGACGGTGAGTGGGCCTCTCTCCTGCACGCGATCGAGATGTCACAGCCGAGTGACGAGACGGACTGGGTGGAGCACAAGGCAAGACTCGATCCCTCCACGAAGGCCGGCGGAGCCGCGCTCGCGAAGGGAATCGTCGCGTTCGCCAACCGGCAGCCCGAACAAGCGGCTCGATGGCTCGGCGGGTACGGCCTGATCGTCGTCGGCCTGGAGCCCGGCAACGTGTGCGGTACGCCGGCGATCGACCCGGCCGCTTTGCACGACCAGGTCGACCGCTACCTAGCGCCTCCGGCGCCGTCCTGGGACAGCAGCCAGCACGTCTACGACGGCCAGAACGTCCTAGTGGTGACGATCGCACCGCCGCGCTACGGCGACCGGATTGCGGTGGTCAGCAAGGACGGCACCGACGTCATCAACGGTCACATCTTCGTCCGACGCGCAGGCAAGTCAGAACCAGCACGTCACGAAGACCTCCGTCGCTTGGAGGCTAGGTACATCGCTGGGGACCGTGCCATGGTCGAGATCGAAGTCCACGTCGATGGCGAACGGCCTGTCTCTCGTATCGGATACGACTCAGACTGGCTTGACGAGTGGATCTCCGCGGAGCGCGCCAGGCTCCTCGGTCCATTGACGCCCCCGAAGCCGGATCCGTTGTCGTCCATCCTCGGACGCAAGATGGCTGGTCTCGACTCGTCGCTCTACAAGGCCAACCGAAGCATCATGCAGGGCTTTGGAGCCGTCGAGCACGAAGAGACCCGGTCCGAGGACGAATTCCGTACCGAGATCGACGCCTACTTGGAGATTGCCGCAGTCAAGCTCCCTGCAGCGCTCGATGACCTTCGTGCTCACCACGCTTCGGCGCATCATTTCGTCGTCAACAACCTCGGTAAGCGCAACTACATGAATCTGGAAGTGGCCGTCTACATCGAGGGCGACGTATTCGGTGTTGATTACGAAGGCGAGATCCCGGATCTGAACGAGATCGCGGGGAATCCTCCGCGTGAGTGGGGGCCGTGGACGTCGGTCCCGACGAACAGTGCACTTCGTGCCCTGGACCTCATCGGGCACCAAGCGGTGCTGCCCCACTTGCCGACCCCGACGAACTACGCGCCGCGCCCCCACATCGAGAACGGCGGTTCGGTACGAATCGTCTTCCCCTCGTTCGACCTTCGACCGGGCGAATCGTTGGCTCTCGACGCCGTCTTGCTTTATGCAGGCGAGGGGATGACTGGCGCCACCCGCGTCAGCTGGTCAGCGACCGCTACGAACGTCGATGCTGTGGCCGAGGGAGAGGCGACCCTTCTGATCGCCGATGAACCGATCGATGTCACTGGTCACCTACGGTGACCTGTCGAGCGCTGCCGGATCCCCTTGAATCGCCTCGGCGGGATGTAGCGAGGAGCGGTGAGCGTCGGAGACGCAGGGCGGCTGACGGCTAGATCTTGGGTCGTCACCGACAGGCGGTGGGATGGGGCAGGTCCAGCACGATGAACGCCACACGAACTGGCTGGCCACAGCAACCTGCCGGACGCACTTCTCCAGGGCAAACCCCAACGGCATCCGACGGTGGCACCGTCCTAATCCGCTACTGCAGTAGGGGCCACAGCAACCTGCCGGACGCACTTCTCCAGGGCAAACCCCAACGGCATCCGACGGTGGCACCGTCCTAATCCGCTACTGCAGTAGGG
>NZ_JBFUMD010000520.1:0-2585 GCF_054049555.1 Nocardioides sp. P5_C9_2 | reverse complement strand
TCAACGCTCCATGGACCTTGCTACGGGCGGCGGTCGAGTCGGCATCGGTGGCTGTTTGGGTGATGGAGTCGGGGCAACGGTCCACCCGCCGTGGGCGCGCTCTGCGGGTCTGGCACTACGACTTCGGACAACGCCAACTGTGGGAGGACGACACCGGACAGGTTCCGCCTCCGCGGGGCAAGAGTGGCCGCGACCGTGCCAAGGAGGTTCTGACGCTTGCCACGAGCCTGGGCGTCAAGCCCACGCAGGTGACTGGAACCTTGTCGTATGCGGACACAGTGGCTAACGCTGCGTCAGTCGTTGGGTGGAGCCGGGCAGAGGCTCGGGCCCGTTGGCGCGAGGCATCGGCATTCGCCCATGGTCGTTCGTGGCCGTTGATATCTCTCACTACTCCAACCGACGTTGAGGTCATCCAAGGTGGCTACGCGTTGGCATTGACACTCGATGAGGCACGCCTGAGGCGTCTCTCCGACCTCACACATGACCTCTTACGCCATAGCCTTTTGCGCTATGCCGAGTTGGCTGCTGCACAGACCCCATGACGGACCTACATGGGCCTCCAAGGCTCCCAGGAGCGACGTCCTGGAGTACAGATCATGTGACCAACAAACCCCCGGTTGGCGTGTTCATCGGCATGTCTGGACGCTCAAGCCGTCTTGGAGGAATGCGCCGTTTCGCTTGATGACGGCCGGATGTCATCCCGCATCGCGCTTCGGAATACCCGTGATTGCGTCCGATGCGAGCACTTCGTGACAACTGTCAGTCTCATATGGGATACTTGACACGTGTCAAGCAAAGGGAGGTGACCGCGTGGGCGAATTCGTCGGCTACAGCAGGGTCTCGACGGCGGAGCAGAGCACTGACATGCAGCGCGAGGCGTTGCAGCAGGTCGGCTGCGCACGGCTGTTTGAGGACAAGGCGTCGGGTACAAGAACGGACCGGCCTCAACTGGCGGCGCTGCTCGACTACGTGCGAGCGGGCGACACGGTAGTTGTCTGGCGGTTGGACCGACTGGGCCGCTCGTTGCCGCACCTGATCCRGACCGTGACGGCGCTTGAAGAGCAGGGAGTCGGCTTCAGGTCGCTGCACGAGAACGTCGACACGACCACGTCGACCGGGAAACTTGTTTTTCACATTTTCGCCGCGTTGGCTGAGTTTGAACGCGACCTCATCGTAGACAGGACGAAAGCGGGCCTGGCGGCGGCGAGGGCACGCGGTTCCAAGCCTGGACGGAAGTCGGCCCTGTCGGCAGATCAGATCGCCGTCGTGCGGCAGATGCACGCAGAGGGCAAGCACACCGTCGCCCAGATCGCGGAGGTCGTCGGCGGAGTCAGTCGAGCGACCGTTTACCGAGCGCTACAGCCGAGCGCCTCCTGAAGCCCCACCACTCATGCCCGCTCATCGCTGAACAGGTCCGCGATGTTCACCTGAAGACCAGCAGCAAGCCGTGCGATGGTGGCGAGGCTCGGGTTCCGCGAACCGCTCTCGATCTGGGCGATGAACGACCGATCCAAGCCGCTGTGCTCTGCGAGCGCCTCTTGCGTCCACCCGCGCTCCACGCGCGACGCACGCACCCGCTCGCCGAACGCCCGTTGAATTGCAGATTCCTGGAAACTGCGGCGTCTCGGTCCCGGCACTCACCCAACAATGGGCACGAAGCGCGCGCATGGCCGTAGACGATGAGTAACATCCGAGCCGGAAGGTGGCTGATCGACCACTACGACGGAGACAGCCACGAAAGGGGGACGGCCATGCAGTACGCGCTCACCAGCGCAGCGGGCTACTGGACCGCGCGTCGCCCCGATGACCCATACCCGGTCCACCTGGACTGCGGCACACGCTTGAACTCGCTCCCCGAAGACGAGTGGCTGTGCCCCAAGTGCGAAGTCGCAGGAGGGTTACTCGAGGCGACGCACCCGAACCGGTCCAGCCGCTTTCATCGCACGGTCTTGGAAGCAGCCTCATGGCGCTTGGCCAGCGAACTGGTCGCGAGACACCCAAACTTGCGTGTGCACCGCACGTTTCCGCATCCGGGGACCAGCGATGTGTTGAGGCTCGCTCCTGAAGGACGCGACCACGACCAGTCCCCCGGGCCGGTCATCTACCTCAACCGAGATGAAGGGCGGATACACGTCCTGAAGCGCAGCGACGGCATGGAGATGGAGGTAGAGGGGGGACCGTGGACCTGGGATGAGTACCTCACTTACGACGAAGAGTGTCCGCCCGTTCTTGAACGCATAGAGGACGCTGCGGGCCTGTGGTTAGGCCACGAGGACAAGCCTCCCAGCCGCGAGGGCATGCTCTACGCCCTCATCGCCCGGATCGCAGCACTGGCCCTCATGGATCAGCCATTCGACATCCGCAACGGGTGTGCCAGCGAGTTCTCGGACACTCGTCCGGACTGGTGGGACGAGATAGCAGTTCGCAATCCCGAACTCACTGCACCGGGACCCGACGACCGCATCGACGTGGGCTACCGATTCTGGCGAATCGAACGCGACGACTTCGCCCTCACCATCGAGACTTCTACGGGCACGGCGTGGGGGCACGAGTACGACGCAGACGAGGTCGAGGCGCTCGGATAC
>NZ_JBFUMD010000519.1:0-2616 GCF_054049555.1 Nocardioides sp. P5_C9_2 | reverse complement strand
TCCGGGAGTAGCCGGACTCGGAGTAGCGGAACGACGACGAGCTCGGCAGCGGCGACGGGTAGTTCTGGCCCAGCAGCGTCCAGGCGTTGTCGGCGTACCCGGCGTTGCGCATCGCCGTGCGCGGGTTCTGCAGCGCGGTGGCGATCGCGGCGCGCCGCGCGGCGACCGCGGAGGCGGTGAAGTTGCTGGTGACCGAGGAGTCGTCGTTGCAGTAGTTCTTGGCCCAGGACGGCGAGGTCAGCCAGTTGGTGACACAGGTCTGCACGATGGAGGCGAAGTTGAAGTCGTTGCCGCCGATCGACACCGAGACCAGCTTGACGTTGTGGCTCGTCGCGAAGCCCTGCAGCATCAGCGCCTGGCCCTGCTGGCCGCCGCTGTTGTAGAAGTCGAGACCCGGCTTGAAGTAGCCGTTCGAGTCGGTGAAGGTCGTGGTGCGCGAGCCCGAGCAGGCGAAGTTCACCCCGAGGGTCCCGACACCGATCTGGGACTGCGAGGCCTTGCTGCGGTGGCAGCGGTTGATCTGCTCGCCGGTGTTGGTGGCGTTGTCGAAGTACGCCGCCCCGCCGAGCGCGTCGGCCCGTGAGTACGACGCGTTGGAGCTGCCGGCCCAGCGGCCGGCCTCCCCGCTGATGTAGGAGTCGCCGAGGGTGACGACGTACGGGGTGCCGGTTCCGGGTCCGTCGGCCACGGCCGGGGCGGACGTGGTGGTGACGGCGAGGCCGGAGGCCAGCAGGGCGAGCACGCTCAGCACGAGCGCACGGGGACGAGAGGTCTTCATCGTTCTCCTGACGGTGTGGGTGGACGGTGCCGGCCCCACACCGGCGCTCGGAGTCTTGTGGCGCCCGTCACACCTGTCAACGACCGCCGGGTGAAGACTCCTGCGCCCGTACGACGCCCCGCCGCCCGCCCGGTGCTCGCCTAGTGCCCGGGCAGCGACCCGCTCAACCGGTCGTGCCGCTGGGCGCTGGAGGCGTCGAGACCGACGATCTCGACGCGCTTGCCCCGGCGCTCGTACGTGGTGGTGATGGCATCGAGCGAGGCCACCGTCGAGGCGTCCCAGACGTGGGACGCCGAGAGGTCGATGACCACGTGATCGGGGTCGTCGGCGTACTCGAACTGCGTGGAGAGGTCGTTGCTGGAGGCGAAGAAGAGCTCGCCGGTCACGCGGTAGACGGCCGAGACGCTGCCGTCGCGGTTCGTGACGAGCTCGCGGTGCGTCTCGGTGAGGTGGGCGACGCGTCGCGCGAAGAGGGTCATGGCGACGAGCACGCCGACCACGACGCCGATCGCGAGGTTGTGGCTGAGCACGGTGACCACGACGGTGGCGAGCATGACGGTGGTCTCCGACCTCGGCATCCGGCGCAGTGTGGCCGGCCGGACCGAGTGCCAGTCGAAGGTGCCGACCGAGACCATGACCATCACGGCGACCAGCGCCGCCATCGGGATGAGGGCGACGACGTCGCCGAAGCCGACGACCAGGACCAGCAGGAAGACTCCGGCGAGGAACGTCGAGAGGCGGGTCCGGGCGCCGGAGGCCTTCACGTTGATCATCGTCTGGCCGATCATCGCGCAGCCCCCCATCCCGCCGAAGAAGCCGGTGATGACGTTGGCGGCACCCTGCCCCCACGCCTCGCGGGTCTTGTCCGAGCGGGTGTCGGTGATGTCGTCGACCAGCCTGGCGGTCAGCAGCGACTCGAGCAGGCCGACCAGCGCCATCGCCAGCGCGTAGGGAGCGATGATCCGGAGGGTGTCGAGGGTCCACGGCACGTCGGGCACGAGGAGCGACGGGAGGCTGTCGGGCAGGGCGCCCTGGTCGCCGACGTCGGGCAGCTGGAGGCCCGCGACGAGCACGAAGCCGGTCAGGGCGACGATCGTCACCAGGGGCGCCGGCACGACCCGGATGACGCGGGGGAGGGCGACGATGAGGGCGATGCCGATCGCGACCAACGGGTAGACCGGCCACGGCACGTCGACCAGGTGCGGGACCTGGGCGAGGAAGATCAGGATCGCCAGCGCGTTGACGAACCCGACCATGACGGAGCGGGGGATGAAGCGCATCAGGCGGGCGACGCCGGCGAGGCCGAGCGCGACCTGCAGGACGCCGGCGAGGATCACGGTCGCGATGAGGTGGTCGATTCCGTGGTCCCGGGCGACCGGCGCGATCACCAGGGCCACGGCGCCGGTGGCCGCCGAGATCATCGCGGGGCGGCCGCCGAGGAACGCGATGGACACCGCCATCGTGAACGACGCGAAGAGGCCGAGCCGCGGGTCGACGCCGGCGATGATCGAGAACGAGATCGCCTCGGGGATCAGCGCCAGCGCGACGACGAGCCCGGCGAGGACCTCGGTGCGCAGCATGCGTGGTGAGCGCAGCGCGTTGCGGACGGTGGGCTCGAGGACGGGCGCGGACGTGGGGGCGTCGTCGTGCGACGTGGTGGTCACGGGGCTCCGTTCGTGCGGCCGGGCGCGAGTGCGGGCCGAGGTGGTGGCGGCGGGTTTGGCCGGGCGGGTGGGCGGTGAGCATCATGGTGGCCGCACGCCGGCGCCGCCGGCGGAAAGTCTGCCGGCGACCCTACCCTGACGTTACGTGAGGTTTGGCATCGTCGGTCGTGAGAG
>NZ_JBFUMD010000518.1:0-2628 GCF_054049555.1 Nocardioides sp. P5_C9_2 | reverse complement strand
GCACGACCTGGGGCGTGGGGTCGACCGGGGTGCCGATCGAGAGGTCCACGATGCCGTCCGGGTGCGCGCGCGCCCGGGCGGCGTACTCCGTGAGCCGGTCCCACGGGAAGTCGGGGAGACGCTGCGACACCAGGGGTCGGGGGTTTCGGGACGGTCGCTGCACGACCTCCTCCACCTCCGACGGGGTCACTCCTCGTGCTCCTGCGGGGGCAGGGCGGCGACGAGCGGGTGGTCCTTGTCGATCTCACCCATCTTGGCGGCGCCGCCGGGCGAGCCGAGGTCGTCGAAGAACTGGACGTTGGCCTCGTAGTAGGCCTTCCACTCCTCGGGGGTGTCGTCCTCGTAGAAGATCGCCTCCACCGGGCAGACAGGCTCGCAGGCACCGCAGTCGACGCACTCGTCGGGGTGGATGTAGAGCATGCGCTTGCCCTCGTAGATGCAGTCGACGGGGCACTCGTCGACGCACGCGCGGTCCTTGAGGTCGACGCACGGCTGGGCGATGACGTAGGTCACCGGGTCCTCCTGGAGGCAAGGGGTGGGGCGAACGTGACCACTCTAATATCTCGCCATGCCCTTGACGCCGGAGCCCCATGCCGTGGGCAGGCACCTGCTCGGACCCCACGTGGTCGGACAGCGGGTCGTGGTCCGCCACGTCGTGCGCGGCGAGACCGGGCCGACGGGCGGGCCGGCCCTCAACGACGTCCTCGGGGTCTGCCGATCGTGGTCCACCGGACCCGACGGCGTCGTCGTGATCGACGCGGACCGCGGTCCCGTCTCCGTGCCGGTGGCCGACATCGTCTCCGGCAAGCCGGTGCCGCCACGGCCCTCGGTGCGCCACCGYGACTCCCCGCGCGAGGTCGAGCTGCACACCCACGTGCTGTGGCCCGACCTGGTCGCCGAGCCGCTGGGCGAGTGGGTGCTGCGCTGCGCCCCGGCGTACGACGGACGGTTGCGGCGGCGTGCCAACTCGGCGCTCGCGATGGGCGACCCCGGGCTGCCCCTGGCGGACGCCTCCGCCGCCGTGCAGGCGTGGCACCGCGAGCGGGACCGGGAGCCGATGGTGATGGCCGTCGCCGGGTCGGGGGAGGAGTCCGGGCTGCTGGACCTCGGCTGGCGCGACCTCGGCAGCGGGTCGGCGCACTGCCAGGTGGCCGGGGTCGCGAAGGCCCTGCGGGCATGCAACGCGCCGTCACGTGAGCTCCACGCCCCACCGGAGGGGGGTGGAGATGGGCTGACGGAGCGTTACAGCGAGGAGGGCGACCGGCTGGTGGTCGACCGCGCGGACGGTACGGCGACCGGTCGCGCGACGCTGGACGACGACTGGGTGGTGCTCGACGCCATCGCGGTGGACGCCGGCCACCGGCGTCGCGGACTCGGCACGCACGTGGTGGCCGAGCTCCTCGACTGGGCGGCCTCGCAGGGCGCGCGGACGGCGGTGCTCCAGGTGGAGGCGGACAACCCGGGCGCGGTGCGGCTCTACGAGGGGTTGGGCTTCGTCACCCACCACACCTACCGCTACCTGGTGCCCGCTACCGCGTGAGCGGCTGGTCGCCCCGCTCGCCGCGCGCGAAGAGCCGCTGCGCCCCGACCAGGACGCGGTTCCACACGGCCCGCAGGAGGACCAGGACCAGCACCCCGGCGACCAGCATGCCGAAGAGGTTGACCCCCAGCTGCGCGATGGAGCCACGCATCTCCGAGGGCGCCCACGTGCCGATGGCCAGGGCCAGGTTGCCGGCCGCCGGGACGGTGGTGACCGAGATGAAGACGCCCACCATGGCGTTGGCACGCGCCGTGGACAGGGCCAGGACACCCGCGGCACCGGCGATCAGCGCGACGATGAAGGACCAGCGGTCGGGGTGCCAGATGAAGCCGGTCTGCGGCCGGTCCCGCGTGACCATGTCGGGGGTGACCAGTCCCGTCAGGTTGGCCACGAAGCTGAGCAGGGCGACGACGGTGATCGCCACGACGAAGCTCAACACGAGCAGGCGCAGCGCGCGGATCGTCAGCCCACGACGGCCGAAGACGATCCCGGTGGCGATCGCGGCGACGGTGCCGAACTCCGGCCCGACCACCATCGCACCGATCACCAGCACCGCCGAGTCGGTGATCACCGCGATCGCCGCCAGCAGGGTCGCCAGCACCAGGAAGACGTGGAAGGACACCGTGGGCCGGCTCGCGGTGTAGGCCTGCTCGATGACCGAGTCCCAGATCACCGCGTCCTCGGGGTCGCCGGGGGCGACCGCCTCCAGACGTCGGGCGGCGGCGAAGGGCGTGGCGGTCGGGGTGGTCACCACGATGCCGCCCTCCTCGTCGAGCCCGAGGGCCTTGAGCCGGGTGAGCACCTCCCCGACCAGCTCGCGGGCGACGTCGCACTCGACGAGGTCACCCACCGGGGAGCGGGAGACCCCGACCTGCACGGTGAGGTTGGCCGAGCGGTCCTGGCTCTGCAGCAGGTCGACCACGTCGTCACTGAGCTCGGTGGGGACGGTCAGCCGCAGGTGCATGAGCATGCCGGTGAGTGTGCCGCAACGCCGGCCCCGGAGACGTCCACCACAACCGACGTGCGTTGGAGGACCTGCTGGCCTAGCATGCGGACTCGACGACCGCGGGACCTGACACCTCCCCTGC
>NZ_JBFUMD010000517.1:0-2636 GCF_054049555.1 Nocardioides sp. P5_C9_2 | reverse complement strand
GCCCTGCACCAGGCGGCAGAGCAGGAGCAGGACCGGGGCGCCGATGCCGATGCTGGCGTACGTCGGGAGCAGGCCGATGGCGAAGGTCGCGATCCCCATCAGCAGCAGGGAGCTGACCAGCATCTTCTTGCGGCCGACCCGGTCACCGAAGTGGCCGAAGACGATGCCACCGAGGGGACGCGCCACGAAGCCCAGCGCGTAGGTGCCGAACGCCAGCATGGTCGCGGCGGCCGGCTCGCTCTCGGGGAAGAACAGGGTGCCGAAGACCAGCGCCGCGGCCGATCCGTAGAGGAAGAAGTCGTACCACTCGACGGCGGTGCCGACCAGGGACGCGAAGACGACCTTGACGATGTTGGTGTCGCCGGGCCCCTGCTCCGCTTCGGTGGGGTGGGTGACGGGGGATGTCATGTGCTGGGTGTTCCTTTCGGGGGGATCACGCGGGGTGCGTGGTCAGGCGGCGGTCCAGCCGCCGTCGATGAGCAGGGAGGAGCCGGTCATGGAGTCGCTCCCGGGGAGGCAGAAGCCGGAGACGGCACGCGCGACCTCGTCGGGCTCGACGAGGCGTCGTACGGGCGTGCGGGCGAGCAGGACGGTGTCGAGCACCTCCGACTCGTCGATGCCGTGGGCCTTCGCCTGGTCGGCGACCTGGCCCTCGACGAGGGGGGTGCGGACGTAGCCCGGGCACACCGTGTTGCTGGTGACGCCCTTGCCGGCCGCCTCGAGGGCGATCACCTTGGAGAGCCCCTCGAGGCCGTGCTTGGCGCTGACGTACGCCGCCTTGTACGGCGAGGCGCGGTGACCGTGGACGCTCGAGACGTGCACGATACGGCCCCAGCCGCGCTCGTACATGCCGGGCAGCAGCTTGCGGGCGAGCAGGAACGGGGCCTCGAGCATCAGGCGCTGGATGAGTCGGAACTGCTCGGGGTCGAACTCCTCGATCGGCGCCACGTGCTGGACCCCGGCGTTGTTGACCAGGATGTCGGCATCGAGGGCGGCGGCGTCGATCGCGTCGGAGTCGGTGAGGTCGAGGCCCATGGCGTCGCCGCCGAGGGTGGAGGCGACCCGGGCGGCGGCGGTCTCGTCGCGGTCCAGGACGGTGACGTGCGCGCCGAGCGCTGCCAGGTGGCCGGCGACGGCGGCGCCGATGCCGCTCGCGCCGCCCGTCACGAGAGCGCGACGACCCTCGAGGGGGGTGGGCCCGGGCGTGAGCACATGCGTGGGCGCAGAGGGGGTGGGGGACATGGCCCCGACGTTAGGTCCCCGTGTGACGGCCGGCACATGGGTGTGAGGCATACAAGATCGCCGACATGGTGTGGGCGAGGGCTACCTCACGCCTGGAGGCGGCTGACGCGCAGCGCGAGCTGGAGGTCCAGCGCCCGCTCCGGGGCGCGCCAGGCGTCCCCCAGCAGGCCGGTGACCCGGTCGAGCCGCTGGGTCACCGTGTTGGGGTGCACGTGCAGGGCGGCGGCGGTGTCCTTGAGGCTGCCGCCACTGGCGAACCACGCGTCGAGCGTGGCCACCAGGCTGGTGCCGCGCTGCTCGTCGTAGGCCGCGACCGGCCCGAGCTCGCGCTCGACGAACTCGGCCAGCTGGGCGGGACCGTTACCGCCGAGCAGCAGACGCGCCACCCCGAGGCCGGCGGGATCGGTGACGTCCCCGACCCGGCCGAGGGTCACCAGGGTCTCCAGGCAGCCCCGGGCCTCGGCGTAGGTGGCCGACACCTGGCGCGCCGGAGCAGGCCCCGCCACCCCGACCGTGGCGGACGTGCCGGCCCGCGCGACGGCCGCGGCGAGCTGCTGACCGACCTCACGTGCGTCGGACGCGGGCACCACGAGCACCACGGCTCCCTCGTGCTCGCCCGCGACGCCGTGCATGCCGTCGGCGAGCCGGGACGCCGCCCGGGCGGTGGCCTGCCGTCCGCCGTCGGCCGGTCCGGCGACCGCCACGACGAGCGGTCCGTCGAGCTGGGCGCCGTGACGGCGGGCGCGCTCTCGCACCAGCACCGTGTCGTGGGGCGTGGGGGCGAGGAGGTCGCGCAGCAGCTCGCCGCCGATGCGTTCCTCGGCCTCTGCAACGCTGCGGGCCAGCAGCACCACCAGCGCGGTCACCAGGGCGCCGCGCTCCAGGGTGCGCTGCTCCGCGCTCGGCAGCGTCGGTCCCTCGAGCACGACGGTGGACACGTGCTCGCCGGCGGCCAGCGCCGCCGCGACGTAGCCGCGCGGCGTGGGCACGCAGTGCCCGGAGGCCACCGACTCGGCGATCGCCTCGGGCCAGGCGGTGAGGTCGGGATCGCCGGCCACCCGCTCGCCCGACGGGTCGAGGACCGCGACCCGCCCCCGGAGCAGGTCCCCGAGCACGAGGGCGATCTCGGCGGCACCGCCGCCGTGCAGCAGCTGGTCGGTGAGCCGGTCGTGCGCTGTCGCGGCCGACTCCACCGCCAGCGTGTGCTCGGTGAGGTTGCGGTTGGCGGTGTCGAGCTCGGCGAAGAGGCGGGCGTTCTCCAGGGCCACCGAGGCGTGCGCGGCGAAGGACATCAGCAGCGAGACCTCCGACGGCGGGAACCTGCGGACCGTGCGGTGCACCGCCAGCAGCGCGCCGATCACCCGGCCCTCGAGCACGAGCGGCACGCCCAGGAT
>NZ_JBFUMD010000516.1:0-2636 GCF_054049555.1 Nocardioides sp. P5_C9_2 | reverse complement strand
ACGTCAAGGTCAAGGTGGCCGACGAGGCCGCCAGGACCCGCATCTCGGTCCGCAACTGAAGGTCCCTCCCGTGACGAGAGCACCTCGCGCACTCCTCGTCGCCGCGGCCACCCTGGTGGCCGCGGCGACGGGCGTGCTCGGCCCGACGGCACCGGCCTCGGCCGCGTCCTGCACGTCGGGCTCCGGCGGCACCGTGGTCGTCGACCCCGGTGCGCTGGGGGGCGCCCTCACCTCCGTCTGCGACACCGGCTCCGGCCAGACGGCGTCCGCCCGATACGCCGACGTCGGCGTCGCCATCAGCTACGCCCAGCGCCAGCCGGGCTTCGTCTGCCGCGTGGACGGCGTGCCCGCYAGCGACCCGTGCGTGAACACGCCGCCCGCCGACGCCTACTGGGGCCTGTGGTGGACCGACGGGGAGAGCGGGACCTGGACCTACTCCTCCATCGGCGTGAGCGGTCTCCAGGTGCCCGAGGGTGGAGCCGTCGCGCTGGCCTGGCAGCAGGGCACCGCACGTCGTACGCCGGGTGTCGCGGCCCCCGTGCACGCGGCGCCCTCGCCGACCGCGACGCCCACGACCTCGCCCACCAAGGCGCCCACCAAGGCGCCGACCAAGGCGCCGACCAAGGCGCCGACKAAGGCCCCCACCAACGCGCCGACCCCCTCGCCCACCGCGTCCTCCACCGCGACCCCGACATCCCCGACCCCGACCTCCTCGCCACCCCCGGCGCCCTCGACCGCCCCTTCCACGTCGGCCTCGGGTCCGGCCGGGGGCCCGCGCTCGGGGAAGCCGGACGCGTCGAAGCCCTCGGCCACCCCGAGCGAGAGCGACACCTCCTCCGCCGCAGCCCCCGCGCCAGAGACCTCGGACGCCGGGACGCCCGACGCCGGCGCGACGACCGCCGCCGACCCGGCCGACGAGTCGGCCCGCGTCCCGACCTGGGTCACGCTCGCGGTGCTGGTCGCACTCGTGGCCGCGCTCGCGGTGATGGCGCTGGTGGCGCGACGCCGCCGCGGCGACCGCCCGTGAGCGCCCGGCTCTCCCGCGACCTCCACCCCGTCGCCTGGTGGGTGTGGGCCCTCGGCCTCGCCACCGCCGCGACCCTCACCACCAACCCGCTGCTGCTGCTCCTGCTCGTCGCGGTGGCCGCCGTGGTGGTGCACGCCCGGCGCTCCGACCAGCCGTGGGCGCGCTCGTTCCGCCTCTACCTGTGGCTCGGCGTCGCCATCGTGCTCATCCGGGTGGTCTTCCGGATCGTCTTCGGCGGCGTGGACGGCGGCCACGTGCTGCTGGACCTGCCGAGCGTGCCGCTGCCCGACTGGGTCGCCGGCGTACGCCTCCTCGGTCCGCTCACCCGCGAGGGCCTGCTGGCCGGTCTGTACGACGGCCTCCGCCTGGCCACCATCGTCATCTGCGTCGGCGCCGCCAACTCGCTCGCCAACCCCAAGCGGCTGCTCAAGTCCGTGCCGCCCGCCCTGTACGAGGTCGGCACCGCCCTCGTCGTGGCCGTCACGGTCTTCCCGCAGCTGGCCGACAGCGCCCGCCGGGTCCGCGCCGCCCAGGCCCTGCGCGGGGGCGCGGACGGCCGGGTCGGACGGCTGCGGCGCTTCCTGGTCCCCGTGCTGGAGGACGCCCTCGAGCGGTCGCTGGCGCTGGCCGCCGGCATGGACACCCGGGGCTACGGCCGGGCCGGGACCGCCGGCCGCGCGGAGCGGCGCCTCAACGGTGCCCTGCTGCTCGGTGCCCTGTGCGRCATCGGGGTGGGGACCTACGCGGTGCTCGACGCGACCGCCCCACGCTGGCTGGCGATGCCGATGCTCCTCGCCGGCGTCGCGGTCGCCGTCGTCGGCCTGGTCAGCTCGGGCCGACGGGTCCGGCGCTCGCGCTACCGCCCCGACCCGTGGCGGGTGGAGGAGTCGGTCGTCGCGGCCTCCGGTGCCGCGGTCGGCGTGCTGGTGTGGTGGATCGCCGCGAACGACGTGCTCGTCGCCCATCCCGGCGTCGAGTCGATGCCCTACCTCAGCGTCCCCGCGCTGGGCGCCGCCCTGTTGGGGCTCGTGCCGGCGGTGGCGGCGCCCCCGCCGCGCCACGCCCTCGCCCCGGCCCTGGTGGTGGGCGCATGATCGAGCTGCGCGACATCCGCGTCACCTACGACGACGCCGCGACGCCCGTCCTCGACGGCATCGACCTCAGCCTCGACGAGGGCGAGCTGGTGCTCGTCTCCGGACGGACCGGCGTCGGCAAGTCGACCCTCCTCGGCGTGCTCACCGGGCTGGTGCCCCGCTTCAGCGGTGGCACGCTCACCGGCGACGTGCTGCTCGACGGCGAGAGCATCATCCACACCCCGCCGCGCGAGCGGGCGCACGTCATCGGGTACGTCGGCCAGGACCCGGTCGCCGGGTTCGTCACCGACACGGTCGAGGAGGAGCTCGCCTACGGCATGGAGCAGCTCGGGGTCGCGCCGGACACGATGCGCCGTCGCGTCGAGGAGACCCTCGACCTGCTCGGCATCGCCGACCTCCGGGCGCGCGACCTGCGGACCCTCTCCGGCGGCGAGCAGCAGCGGGTGGCCATCGGTGCGGTGCTCACCACGCATCCGCGCCTGCTCGTGCTCGACGAGCCCACCTCGGCCCTGGAC
>NZ_JBFUMD010000515.1:0-2642 GCF_054049555.1 Nocardioides sp. P5_C9_2 | reverse complement strand
GTCCACACCTCGTCCTCGGAGACGTCACGGTGGCCTTGGGGTTCGATCGGCATGCGGCACGCGGCCTTTCGCAGGGTCGCTGTCGGGACACTCCGCGCCCTGATGGACGTGGGCCGACCAGACTTCCCGGCACACCAGCGCCCACTGTATCGGGAGCGGGGTCGGCTCGGCGCCTCGCATCGCGGGCCTTGTGTAGGGTCACGACGTCAGACCAGCGTCGTACTTCTGCGAAGGACTCCACAAWGGCCACCACCCCGGTCAAGGACACCGATCCCACGATCGGCGGCCTCGTCATCGACGCCAGCCGCGACATCTCCACGCTGATCTCCAAGGAGATCCAGCTGGCGAAGTCCGAGCTCAAGGTCAGTGTCAAGCACGGCGGCACCGGCATCGGCCTCTTCGCCGGGGCCGCGTTCATCGGCGTCCTGGCGATCATCATGCTGTCGGTCGCCGTCGCCTACTTCATCCACATGACCGGGCTCGACCTGGCCTGGTGCTTCCTGATCGTCTTCGGCGTCTACCTGCTGCTGGCTGCGCTCCTGGGCTACATCGGCCTGCGTCAGGTCAAGCAGGTCAAGGCCCCGGAGCGGGCGATCAGCCAGGGCCGCGAGATCCCGGCCGCCCTGCGCGGCCGTGCCGACGCGCAGCCCTCAGTTGGTGCAGGCGCCGGTGCCGACGGCCTCGTCGCGGGTGACCCCCAGCGCCGCTGACTCGGCCACCTGGTCGGCCGTCAGCGCGTAGCCGGTGTCGGAGTCGGTGACGGACGCGGCGAAGACCAGCCCCACCACGTCGCCGCCCGACGACAGGATCGGACCGCCGGAGTTGCCGGCGCGCACCGAGCCGCGTAGCGAGAACACCTCGCGGATGACGGTGCCGTCGCCGTAGATGTCGGGTGAGCGCAGCCGCTGCTCGGAGCGGATGCGGCCGATCTGGACGTCGTACGGACCGTCCTGGGGGTAGCCCACGATGGCCACGCCGTCCTGGGGGGCGGCGTCGCGGTCGAAGACGAGGTGGGGCAGGTCGCCGTCGTCGAGGGCGAGCACGGCCACGTCGATGCGCGGGTCGTAGGACACGACCGTGGCGGTGACGCTCGTGCCGTCGCCGAGCTCCACCTGCGGCTGCCGGACCCCCGCGACGACGTGGGCGTTGGTCATCAGCCGGCCCTCGGAGTAGAGGAAGCCGCTGCCCTCGAGGCCGCTGCCGCAGGCGTTGGTGCCCCGCACCTTGAGCACGCTGCTCTGCGCGTCGACCACGTCGGGATCGGTGAGCAGCCGCTGCGGGCCTGCCTTGACCTCCACGATCCGCTCGGGCGCGAAGGGCTCGAGGTAGCGGGGGAAGAACGTCGCCCCCACCACGTTGTTGAACGCCTGGAGCACCCCGGTCGCCTCGCCGGGCAGCAGCGAGTCGACCTCGGCGAGCACGGACGAGTCCCGCACCGTGGGGGTGATGGCACCGATCCGGGAGCCGGAGACCGCGACGCCGAGGGCCCACGCGACGATGAGCACCGCCACCGCGCTCAGCGCGGCCCCGCCGACGGCGTCGACCGCGCGGATCGGCTGCCAGCGGATGTGGGCCCGGATCCGCGCGCCGGCGTACTGGAGGACGGCCTGGCCCACGGAGGCGGAGAGGATGACGATGAACAGTGCGCCCAGCGACACCCACACCGAGGGCTCGGCGTCGCCGAGGGCGATCGGCGCCAGCCACACACCGAACAGGCCGCCGCACAGCAGTCCCGCGGTCGCGAACGCGCCGGTGACGAAGCCCTGCCAGTAGCCGGACAGGGCGTAGATGCCCACCAGCGCGACGAGGCACCAGTCGAGGACGTTCACGTGCTCACTCCCCGAGCCTGGTGTGGGGCCTGAGGTCCTGGCCCGGTGTGGGATCACCTTGCAGCATGTACGCCGGGAGGTCACGCACCCGCTCCGGGTCCCAGGGTGTCGTCCAGTCCAGGAAGTCGAAGAGCCGGGCGATGATCCCGGCGGTGAAGCCCCACAGGATGACGTCGCGCTCCGGACCGATCAGGAACCCGGGAGCCAGCCAGCCGCTCGGGTGCCGCACGCTGACGCGGTGCTCGGGGTCGAGGAGCTCGCTGATCGGCACGTGGTGGATCTCGTGGACCTCGTCGGGACTCGCGATGCCGACCTCGCCCCGCTCCCGCCACCAGCCGAGCACCGGGGTGACGGCGAAGTTGCTGGGCGGCAGCCACAGCTCGGGCAGCTCGCCGAAGACCTCGATCGAGGTCGGGTCGAGGGCGATCTCCTCCTCGGCCTCGCGCAGGGCGGCCTCGATCGCCGTCTCCCCCGGGTCGATCGTGCCGCCGGGGAAGGACACCTGCCCCGGGTGCGAGCGCATGTGGTGGGCACGCTCGGTGAGGAGGATCTCCCCCTCGCCGTCGGCGTCGGTGTCCGCGAAGAGCATCAGCACCGCGCCCCGGCGGGGGTCGCCACCAGCGGGCGGCGCGAAGCGGGTGAGCTCGTGGACGCTGATCCGCGTGCACGCCTCGACGACGGGTCGCAGCCAGGCGGGCAGGCCGTCGGGGTCACTCACAACGTGACCCCGAGGTGGTCCTCGGCGAGGGCGACGATCTCCTCGACCGAGTCGACCGAGGTCGCCTCGAGGTGGGTGACCGTGCCGTCCGCGTC
>NZ_JBFUMD010000514.1:0-2661 GCF_054049555.1 Nocardioides sp. P5_C9_2 | reverse complement strand
GGCGAGGCCGGGTCGCGCAGCCAGGACCAGACCGGCCAGGAGAAGCCGGAGTAGTTCATGGTGCCGTGCCAGCCGTCGCCGTCGAGGTCGCCGGTGGCGTCGTGGTTGTGCTCGCCGATGACGAGCGGGTCGTCGCGGAGGTCCTCGGCCGTACGCCGGGTGGCGCGGGCCACCTCGTGCGCCACGTCGAGGGCGCCGAGCCGCCCGGTCATGTTGGCCACGTCGATCCGCCAGCCGTCGACGTCGTACGGCGGTCGCAGCCAGCGCCCGACCACCGAGTCGGGGCCCTCGACCATCGCGGCCCTCAGGTCGGGGTCGCCGTGGTTGACCTTGGGGAGCGTGTGGTGGCCCATCCAGCTCGCGTAGGAGCCGTCGGACTCGAAGTAGTAGTAGGACCGCGTCGGGCCGGTCGGGTCGGTCGCCGCCTGCGTGAACCACTCGTGGGTGTCGCCGGTGTGGTTGGTGGTGAGGTCGCCGAGGATCCGCCAGCCGCGCTCGTGCACGGCAGTGGAGAGCCGCTCGTAGGCGGCGTCCCCGCCGAGCAGGGGGTCGACGTGGTCGAACGTGGTCGCGTTGTAGCGGTGGTTGCTTTCGCCGGGGAAGACCGGGGTCGTGTAGACGATGTCGGCGCCGACCTCCTCCACGTGGTCGAGGTGCTCGGTGAGCCCGTCCAGGTCGCCGCCGAAGAGCTGGAGCGGGGTGTGCGGGTCGCGGCCCTCGAAGACGACCTCGTCGTCCCAGTCGGCGGCCACCGCCCACGACGGCGTGGGGCGGTCGGCCGCGGCGGCCGAGCGGGCGAAGCGGTCGGGGAACACCTGGTAGACGACGCCGTCGCGCCCCCAGTCCGGGGCCGCGGCGTACGCGGTGAGGAGGTGGTCGGTGGCGTCCGGGACGTCGATGTCCACGAGGCCGGCGGCCGTGAGCCACTGCTGCTCGACGTGCGCCCCCGTGCCGGTGCCTGTGCCTGGGTCGGTCCCGGCGTCGCCGTCGGCCCCGGGGCGCACGAGCAGGAAGCGGTAGTGGGTGACGGGGTTGTGCACCGGCAGCTCACCCGACCACCAGGTCACCGCACCCTCGGTCGTGGCGCTCATCGGGTGGTAGACGGGCTCGGCGTCGTACGTCGTCCGCAGCCACACCGCCTCGACCGGGTCGCTCGCGCTGGTCCGCACCCGCACGGTCACCATGTC
This sequence comes from Nocardioides sp. P5_C9_2, assembly GCF_054049555.1. NCBI lineage: Bacteria > Bacillati > Actinomycetota > Actinomycetes > Propionibacteriales > Nocardioidaceae > Nocardioides > Nocardioides sp. P5_C9_2. The sequence goes on along the minus strand of NZ_JBFUMD010000514.1, from coordinate 1,474 downwards.
GCCGAGGCGCGGCGACTCGTCGGACACGAAGAGCGGGGAGCCGTCGTGGTGCGGCTGGTCGAGCAGGGACATGCCCGCATTCTCGCAGCAGGGGGACGTCTAGGATTGCCCGCGCTGCGTCAGCGCAGCAGGCCGGTGTAGCTCAGTTGGTAGAGCGCCATACTTGTAATATGGATGCCGCGGGTTCGACTCCTGTCACCGGCTCCGATCTTTGGTGTGGCTTCAGTGTCACCTGGTGACACCGAAGCCACACTCAGTGCTCACGGTCTCGAGAGCAAAGACCTCAGCGGACCCGCGTGACCTCGAACTGCAGGCGCGGGTGGGCGAAGGCGTCCTGGGCGGCGATCAGGCGCAGCTCGCGCTCGCCGGAGTCGAGGGTGGCCTCGAGCAGGTCGAAGACCGAGCTGACGGTCGCGGCGAGCGCCTCGGCGGGCGAGCCGGTGGTGTGCAGGTGTGCGGTGAAGAGCGCGGCCGTCACGTCGCCGGAGCCGTTGGCCTTCATCGGCAGCCGCGGGGTCTGCACGATCCACGCTCCCTCGCCGGTCACCGCCATCATCTCGATCGTGTCGGCCGGGGCGTCCGGGCGCGCGACGCTGGTGACGAGCACGGTCGAGGGACCCATCGCCATCGCCCGGTCCGCGGAGTCCAGCGTCTCCTCGAGGGTGCGCGGCTCAGTGCCGGTGAGGAAGCCGAGCTCGAACTGGTTGGGCGTGATCACGTCGGCGGCCGGGACGACCCGCTCGCGGATGATCGGCGGGATGGCGGGGTCGACGAAGCAGCCCGACGTCGCGTTGCCCATCACCGGGTCACAGGTGTACGTCGCCGCGGGGTTGGCCGCCTTGACCCGCGCAACGGCGTCGAGGATCACGTCGGCGATGCCGGCGCCGCCCTGGTAGCCGGACAGCACGGCGTCGACCTCACCCAGCACGCCCCGGTCCTCGATGCCGGTGATGACGTCGGCGACGTCGGCCGGGGCGAGCAGCGGTCCGCGCCACGCGCCGTACCCGGTGTGGTTGGAGAAGACGACGGTGGAGACCGGCCACACCTCGTGACCGAGCCGCTGGAGCGGGAAGACGGCCGCGGAGTTGCCGACGTGGCCGTAGGCGACCGAGGACTGGATCGAGAGGACCTTCATCCCACGAAGGTTAGTGGCCGAGCCCGGTGAGGGATCGACCGTGGGGTGGGGACCCGCGGCTCAGGCGACCTGGAGCGAGCGCTTGGACAGGCCCATCCAGTAGCCGTCGATGACCTGGATGCCGGGCTCGTCGGGCGTCGTCGCGGCGCCCAGGGTCACGAAGAGCGGCGTGTAGTGCTCGACCGTCGGATGCGCGTAGGGCATCCCCGGTGCCCTCGACGTGTACGCCGCCAGCTCGTCGACGTCGCCGCGGGCGAGGGCGTCGGCGGCCCAGAGGTCGAAGTCGACCGACCAGCCGGGCGCGGTCGCGTCGAGGCTCCAGTCGGTGAGGAACGGCAG
>NZ_JBFUMD010000513.1:0-2668 GCF_054049555.1 Nocardioides sp. P5_C9_2 | reverse complement strand
GAGCACCTGCTCCTCGCCGGCGGGGTTGGCCAGCAGCTCCTTGGCCTTGGCCACCGTGAGCTCGTCGGGCGGCAGGTCGTCGGGCACGTTGGCCCGCACGGCCGCGCCGTCCCCGTCGGTGTCGGGGCCCGGCCCCTCGACGTACGGGCCGTAGCGGCCGACCCGCAGCACGATGCCGGAGTCCTCGCCGATCGGGAACGTCGCCAGCTCCTTGGCGTCGATGTCGCCGAGCTCGTTGACCAGCGTCTTGAGCCCCTCGACGTCGCCGGAGCCGTAGTAGAACTCGCCCAGCTCGGTCTTGCGGTCGCGGCGACCTCCGGCGATGTCGTCGAGCACGTCCTCCATGAGGGCGGTGAACTCGTAGGAGATCTGCCGCGGGAAGTGCTCCTCCAGCAGCCGCACCACCGAGAAGGCGAGCCAGGCCGGCACCAGCGCCGAGCCCTTCTTGTAGACGTAGCCGCGGTTGACGATGGTGCCCATGATCGAGGCGTACGTCGACGGGCGGCCGATCTCGCGCTCCTCGAGCTCCTTGATCAGGGTGGGCTCGGTGTAGCGGGCCGGGGGCTTCGTCTCGTGTCCCGCGGCGGAGACCGAGGCCGCCGAGATGGCCTCGCCCTGCTCCAGGTCGGGCAGGCGGGTCTCCTGGTCGTCGCGTGCCGAGGCGGCGTCGTCGGTGCCCTCGACGTACGCCTTCAGGAAGCCGTGGAAGGTGATGACGCGACCGCTGGCGCCGAAGACGACGTCCTCGCCGGTCGCCGCGGCGCCGCCGATGCGGATCGAGACGGTGTGGCCGGTGGCGTCCTTCATCTGCGAGGCGACGGTGCGCATCCAGATCAGCTCGTAGAGCCGGAACTGGTCGCCGGTCAGCCCGGTCTGGGCCGGGGTGCGGAACGAGTCGCCGGCGGGCCGGATCGCCTCGTGCGCCTCCTGCGCGTTCTTGACCTTGGACGCGTAGACGCGGGGGCTGTCGGGGACGTACTCCGCGCCGTACAGCTCGCGGACCTGGTCGCGGGCCGCGCCGACCGCGGCGCTGGACAGCGTCGTGGAGTCGGTACGCATGTAGGTGATGTAGCCGCCCTCGTAGAGGCGCTGGGCGACCGACATCGTCACGCTCGAGCTCATCCCGAGCTTGCGGCCGGCCTCCTGCTGGAGGGTGGTGGTGCGGAACGGGGCGTACGGCGAGCGGCGGTAGGGCTTGGACTCGACCGAGCGGACCTCGTACGTCGTGTCCTCCAGCGCGGCGGCCAGCGCCTCGGCGCGGCTGCGGTCGAGGTGCACGATGTCGGACTTCTTGATCTGCCCGTCGGGGCCGAAGTCGGAGCCGCGGGCCACGCGGGCGCCGTCGACGGAGTGCAGCTTGGCCGGGAACATCCGCTGCTCGTGCGAGCTGCCCGCGTCGAAGGTGCCCTCGAGGTCCCAGTAGGACGCGACCCGGAAGCGCATCCGCTCCCGCTCGCGGTCGACCACCAGGCGGGTCGCCACCGACTGGACGCGACCGGCGGAGAGGCCGGACATGACCTTCTTCCACAGCACCGGGCTGACCTCGTAGCCGTAGAGGCGGTCGAGGATGCGGCGGGTCTCCTGCGCCTCGACGAGGTGCATGTCGAGCTCGCGCGGGCTCTCGGCGGCGGCCAGGATCGCCGGCTTGGTGATCTCGTGGAAGACCATCCGCTTGACCGGGATGCCCTTCGGGTCGAGCTCGTCGAGCAGGTGCCAGGCGATGGCCTCGCCCTCGCGGTCCTCATCGGTGGCGAGGTAGAGCTCGTCGGCGTCCTTGAGGAGCTTCTTGAGCTTGGAGATGTGGCTCTTCTTGTCGCGCGGCACGACGTAGTAGGGCTCGAAGTCGTGGTCGACGTCCACAGCGAGACGACCCCACGGCTTGTCCTTGATCTTGGCCGGGGTGTCCGCCGCGTTGTTGGGCAGGTCCCGGATGTGACCGATGGACGACTCGACGACATACCCGCTGCCGAGGTAGCCGCCGATCATCTGCGCCTTCTTGGGCGACTCGACGATGACGAGCTTGTGTGCCACGTGATTCCTGCTTCCTGATTCGGTGATGCGCCGCAACCGTAGCGCTCCGGCGCGACAACACCAGCCGGCACGGCCGTCGGCGGGCACCGGTCGGGCGTACGACGCCCGTGCCGAGGGGTGGGAACGGTCAGGACCCGGGGCGCGACAAGAAGCCCTCTGCCACCAGCTCGTCGGCCGCCGCCAGCACCTCACGACGTACGTCGTCCATGTCGCGCTCGAGGATCTGCGCGAGGGCACCGACGATCTGTCCGACCGACAGGTCGCCGTCGCAGGCCCCCACGAAGGCCGCCTCGAGGGTGTCCACCCGGCGCGCGCGACGCAGCCCCCGCTGCTGGCGCAGCACGATGGTGGCGGGGTCCTCGGCTCCCGGACTCCCCTGGGTCTCCTGCACCAGGTCGGCCCCCGCGACGAGCCGGTCGTCGTCGGCGACCCGAGCACCCAGCGCGGCACTCCAGGCGGAGATGGCCGGACCGATGGGTTGCTCGACCTCGTAGGGCCAGTCGAGGAGCTGGTGGCGTCCCGCACCGGTGCGTCGCAGGTTGAGCCAGCCGAACCCGACGCCCTCGATGCCCTGCTCGTCGAACCACGACAGCCACGTGTCGTAGCGGCGGACGTAGTCGTCGCCGCCGTGCAGCCC
>NZ_JBFUMD010000512.1:0-2686 GCF_054049555.1 Nocardioides sp. P5_C9_2 | reverse complement strand
GCCCAAGTTCGAGATCTTCGTCTACTCCCCGCGGGTCGAGGGCGTGCACCTGCGCTTCGGCGCGGTCGCCCGCGGTGGGCTGCGCTGGTCCGACCGTCGCGACGACTTCCGCACCGAGGTCCTGGGCCTGGTCAAGGCGCAGATGGTCAAGAACACCGTGATCGTGCCGGTCGGCGCCAAGGGCGGCTTCTTCTGCAAGCAGCTGCCCGACCCGTCCAACCGGGACGCGTGGCTCGCCGAGGGTGTCGCCTGCTACACGACCTTCATCTCCGGGCTGCTCGACATCACCGACAACCTCGTCGAGGGCGAGACGGTGCCGCCGACCGGGGTGGTGCGCCACGACGGCGACGACTCCTACCTGGTGGTCGCCGCCGACAAGGGCACCGCGACGTTCTCCGACATCGCCAACGGCGTGGCCAAGGACTACGGCTTCTGGCTGGGTGACGCCTTCGCGTCCGGCGGCTCCGTGGGCTACGACCACAAGGCGATGGGCATCACCGCGCGGGGCGCCTGGGTCTCGGTCCAGCGCCACTTCCGCGAGCGCGGCATCGACTGCCAGGCCGAGGAGTTCACCGCGGTCGGCATCGGCGACATGTCGGGCGACGTCTTCGGCAACGGGATGCTCTGCTCCGAGCACACCCGGTTGGTGGCGGCCTTCGACCACCGCGACATCTTCCTCGACCCCGACCCGGATGCCGCGTCGTCGTACGCCGAGCGCCGGCGCCTCTTCGCGCTGCCGCGCTCGAGCTGGCAGGACTACGACAAGACCCTCATCTCCGAGGGCGGCGGCGTGTGGTCGCGCTCGTTGAAGTCGATCCCGGTCCACGACGCCGTACGCCGGGCGCTGGGCCTCGCCGACGACGTCACCGCCCTGACGCCGGCCGAGCTCATGCGGGCGATCCTGCTGGCCCCGGTGGACCTGCTCTGGAACGGCGGCATCGGCACCTACGTGAAGTCCTCGGAGGAGACCCACGCGGACGCCGGCGACAAGGCCAACGACGCCATCCGGGTCAATGGCGAGGACCTCCGCGCCCGGTGCGTCGGGGAAGGCGGCAACCTCGGCCTGACCCAGCTCGGCCGCATCGAGTACGCCCGGCTCGGCGCCGAGCGCGAGGGCGGGCGCATCAACACCGACTTCATCGACAACTCCGCCGGCGTGGACACCTCCGACCACGAGGTCAACATCAAGGTCCTCCTCGACAAGGTGGTCGCCGACGGCGACATGACCGAGAAGCAGCGCAACGTGCTGCTCGCCGAGATGACCGACGAGGTCGCCGACCTGGTGCTGCGCGACAACTACGAGCAGAACCTCGCGTTGGCCAACGCCGACGCCCATGCCGCGGGGCTCCTGCACGTGCACGAGGACTGGATGAAGCAGCTCGAGCAGCGCGGGGTGCTCAACCGCGAGCTCGAGGGCCTGCCCACCTCTCGCCAGGTGCGCCGACGCCTCGACCGGGGTCAGGCGCTGTCGGTGCCCGAGCTCTCGGTGCTGCTCGCGTGGACCAAGATCGTGCTGGCCGACGAGCTGCTGGCCTCCGACCTGCCGGACGACCCGTACCTCCGCGACGACCTGCTCGCCTACTTCCCGCAGCGGATGCACGCCGACCACGTCGCAGCCATGGAGCACCACCCGCTGCGCCGGCAGATCATCGTCACCCAGGTCGTCAACGACCTGGTCAACGGCGCCGGGATGACCTTCTGGCCGCGGCTGGCGGGGGAGACCGGCGCCTCGCCGGCGGACCTGACCCGCGCCAACTTCGTGGCCCGTGAGATCTTCGGCTCCCTGCCCCTGCGGCAGGAGATCGCGTCGTACGACAACGTGGTCCCGGCCGAGCGCCAGACCCGGATGCGCATCGAGATGCGCACCCTCGTCGAGCGGGCCTCGCGCTGGCTGATCAACAACCGTCGTCCGCCGCTCGACTCCGAGGGGACCGTCGAGTTCTTCCGCGAGCGGGTGCAGGCCGTGATGGCCGAGCTGCCCGGGCTCATGAGCGGTCGCGAGGCCGACGGCTTCGAGGCGCGCCGCGACCGGCTCACCGGCCAGGGAGTGCCCGAGGAGCTCGCCACGCGCGTGGCCGTGCTGTCGCCGGCGTACGCGCTGCTCGGCATCGTCGAGACCGCCGAGGAGCTGTCGCTCGAGCCGGCCCAGGTGGCCCGGGTGCACTTCGCGCTGGGCGAGCGGCTCGGACTGCCGGCGCTGGTCGACCGGATCTTCGCGCTGCCGCGCGAGGACAAGTGGCAGACGATGGCCCGGGCCACGCTGCGCGACGACCTGTACGCCGTGCACCAGCAGCTCACCGCTGCGGTGCTGTCGACCACGGACGCCGACGACTCGGCGCCCGGTCGGGTGGCCGAGTGGGAGGACGCGGACACCGAGCTGATCGGTCGCGCGGCCGCGACGCTCGAGCAGATCTGCCGGGACGAGGCCGACCTGGCCCGGCTCTCGGTGGGCCTGAGGGTGGTGCGGTCGCTGCTCAGCCGCTGACCGGTCGACCAGGAATCTCCGCGGTCGGGGCAACCCGGCTGCCCCCCGTCGACATCCAAGGGGCATGGAGAGCACGGGGACGGACGCGACGACGATCGACCGGGGGAGAGCCGTCGTGACGCACGAGCGGGACTTCCCGGCGTACTTCACCGCGACCTGGCCGCGGATGTACCGCACGGCCCTGGCGATCACGCGTGACCC
>NZ_JBFUMD010000511.1:0-2692 GCF_054049555.1 Nocardioides sp. P5_C9_2 | reverse complement strand
GAGCCGGCCCTACCCGGATGCCGAGGTGGAGCGCGCGGCCGACGATCCGCTCGTCGTGCACGCGCTCGGCGAGATGGAGCTCGCCGTGCGCGGCGCCGAGGCCCTGCTGCGCGAGGCCGCCCACGCCGTCGAGGCGGCAGACGCCGACCTCGACGCCGAGACTGCCGGGTCGGCCAGCCTCGCGGTAGCCGCCGCCCGGGCCGCGTCGTCGCGGGTCTCCGTCGACGTCAGCAGCCGTCTCTTCGAGGTGTGTGGCACCCGCTCCACCCTCGACCGGCTCAACCTCAACCGTCACTGGCGCAACGCGCGCACGCACACCCTGCACGACCCGGCCGCCTGGAAGGTCCAGCACCTCGGCCGGTACGCGATCGACGGCACCCTGCCGCCGAACCACGGACAGCTCTGAGGGCTGCGCGGCCCCTCTGCGCCAGCGCCTCGCCCACCGATCACCTCGAGAGGACCCCCCCCATGAAGTTCCACTGGTTCCTGCCCACCAACGGCGGCGACGGCCGGCACGTCGTCAGCGGCGGCCACGGTGTCGCCCACGGCACGGCCGGCCGTCCGGCCAGCGTGCCCTACCTCGGCCAGATCGCGCGGAGCGCGGAACAGCTCGGCTTCGAGGCCGCGCTCACCCCCACCGGCGCCTGGTGCGAGGACGCGTGGCTGTCGACCGCGATGCTGGCCCCGCTCTCGGAGCGGCTCAACTTCCTCGTCGCCTTCCGTCCCGGCCTGACCTCGCCGACGTTGGCCGCGCAGATGGCGGCCACCTTCCAGAACCTCTCGCGGGGTCGCCTGCTCCTCAACGTCGTCACCGGTGGCGAGTCCCACGAGCAGCGGGCCTACGGCGACTTCCTGGACAAGGACGAGCGCTACGAGCGGTGCGACGAGTTCCTCGAGATCGTGCGGCGCCTGTGGACGGGCGAGCAGGTCACCTTCTCGGGCCGGCACCTGCGCGTCGAGGACGCCCAGCTCCAGCAGCTGCCCGACCCGATCCCGGAGATCTACTTCGGCGGCTCCTCGCCGGCCGCCGGTGACGTGGCCGCCAGGCACGCCGACGTCTACCTCACCTGGGGCGAGCCGCCCGCGGCGGTCGCGCAGAAGATCGCCTGGATCCGGGAGCTCGCCGAGCGACAGGGCCGCGAGCTGCGCTTCGGCATCCGGATGCACACGATCACCCGGGACACCTCCGAGGAGGCGTGGGCCGAGGCCGACCGGCTCCTGGACGGCATCGACGAGGACGCCATCCGCAAGGTCCAGGAGGGCCTGAGGCGGTCCGAGTCGGTCGGGCAGCAGAATATGCTGGCCCTCAACGACGGCTCCAAGGACGGTCTCGAGATCTACCCGAACCTCTGGGCGGGGGTCGGGCTGGTGCGCGGCGGAGCCGGCACCGCCCTGGTGGGCAGCCACGAGGAGGTCGCGGACCGCGTCGAGGAGTACGCCGCGTTGGGCATCGAGGAGTTCGTGCTCTCGGCCTACCCGCACCTCGAGGGCGCCTACCACTTCGGCGAGGGAGTCCTCCCGGTGCTGGAGCGGCGAGGCGTGTGGACCCATCCGGCACCGGCCGCGGCCACCTCGTCGGTGCCCTTCGGTAGTCAGCGGGCCGCCTCGTGAGCGCCCCCCGCGTGGCGGTCCTGGTCGGCAACCCCAAGCCGCTCTCGCGCACCCACGAGGCAGCCCTCGTCCTGGCTGATCGGCTGGGCGGCGCCGACCTGGTCGTGGACCTGGCCGACGTGGCGGGCGAGCTCTTCGACCCGTCCTCGACCCGCGTCGCCGAGCTGGTCGAGCAGGTGGCGGCGAGCGACCTGCTCGTCGTGGCGAGCCCGACGTACAAGGCCACCTACACGGGCCTGCTGAAGAGCTTCCTCGACCGGTTCCCCCACGACGGGCTGGCCGGCGTGGTCGCCGTCCCGCTGATGCTGGGCGCTGCGCCGGTGCATGCGCTGGCGCCCGAGCACGGGCTGCGCCCCCTGCTCGTCGAGCTGGGCGCCGCGGTGCCCACGCGCGGCCTCTTCGTCCTCGACGCGCAGCACGCGGATCCCGCGGCGTACGACGCATGGTTCACCACGGCCGGTCCACTCCTGCGCCGGCTGGCCGCCACCGACCTCCAGGTGGTGCCCGCATGAACGCCCGGAGCCTCACCGCGCTGGACCAGCGCACCCTGCGCGACGCGTTCGGTGCCTTCCCGTCCGGGGTCGTGGCGGTGGCCGCCTCCGTGAAGGGACAGCTGACCGGCATCGCGGCGTCGTCGTTCACCTCGGTGAGCATCGACCCGCCGCTGGTGTCGTTCTCGATCGCCACCACCAGCTCGACCTGGCCCGCGCTGCGGGAGGCGGCCCACCTCGGCATCAGCGTGCTGGCCGACCACCACGACGAGATCTGCCGCCAGCTCGCCGGTCCGCGTGAGCAGCGCTTCGACGGGTTGCCGTTCTCGGTGACCGAGGGTGGGGCGGTGCTCCTCGACGAGGCGGTGGCGACCTACGACTGCACCATCCGCGACGAGATCGAGGCCGGCGACCACGTCATCGTGCTGCTGGCGCTGCACGCGGTCGGCGCCGGCGACGGCGAGCACCCGCTGGTGTTCCACCGGTCGGGCTTCGCCAAGCTGCACCGCGACGACCTCGACCCCGCCAGGCTCGACGGCCGCATCAACGGGGCGGACGTCGCGCCCGAGCCCGAGCCCGAGCCCCAGGCG
>NZ_JBFUMD010000510.1:0-2701 GCF_054049555.1 Nocardioides sp. P5_C9_2 | reverse complement strand
TGCTGGGCCTGGCCGCCGTCACCGTGACCATCGCCGGGATCAAGGCGGTGTCCGAGATCGCGGCGCCGGCGTTCCTCGCGCTGGTGCTCTCGGTCGCCGTGCACCCGCTGCGCGGCTGGCTGGTGCGACACCGGTCGCCGACCTGGGTGGCCACGCTGGCCACGGTCCTGACCGCCTGGGGGATCCTCGTCGTCCTCGCCGGCTCCCTGGTCGTGGCCGGGGCGCACTTCGCGGCGCTGGTGACGCAGTACCAGGACGACGCCACGGCGCTGGTCCGGGACGCGGAGTCCTGGGTGGGCAACGTCGGCATCGACCCGGACCAGGCCTCCGCGCTGGCGTCGAGCCTGGACCTCGGCCGGCTGGCAGACCTGGTGGGCTCGATCCTCGGCRAGCTGCTGGCGGTCGTCGGCAACCTGTTGTTCATCGGTGCCCTGCTGCTCTTCATGGTCGCCGACGCCTCGTGGTTCCCGCTGCGTCTGGACGGCGTGCGCGACGCACGCTCGGCGGTCGTGGAGGCGCTGGAGTCCTTCGCCCACGGGACCCGCTCCTACCTGGTCGTGTCCACCGTGTTCGGGCTCATCGTGGCCGTGATCGACACGATCCTGCTGTGGGCGCTCGACGTCCCGGAGCCGCTGGTCTGGGGGGTGCTGGCGTTCATCACCAACTACATCCCCAACATCGGCTTCGTGATCGGGCTCGTCCCGCCGGCGATCCTGGCGCTGCTCGAGGGCGGCGTGAGCCTGTTCCTGATCGTGATCGTGTCCTACAGCCTGATCAACGTCGTGATCCAGACCATCATCCAGCCCAAGGTCGTGGGTGATGCGGTCGGACTGTCCACCACCATCACCTTCATGTCCCTGGCCTTCTGGACCTGGGTGCTCGGGCCGCTCGGTGCCCTGCTGGCGATCCCCCTGACCTTGCTCCTGAAGGCCCTGCTGATCGACGTGGACCGCGACACCGTGTGGGTACGGCCGCTGATCTCGGGGCTCGAGTCCGATGCCCGCGACGCGGTGCCGGCGCGGGCCGCGGACCAACCGTGACCACAGTCGCTGCGGACCGGTCGAGCGGTCCGGCCGGCCCGGGCCGGCACCGCCTGAGACTCTCGGACGTCGGTCGGATGCTGGTGAGCTGGGTGACCGGATCGGTCGCACTGGTCGTCGCGACCTGGGTGCTGCCCGGTCTGGAGGCCACCTCGTACGCCGACCTGTTCGCCGTCGCCGCCGTGGTCTCGCTCTTCGGCCTGCTGGCGCGCCCGGTCCTGGCCTCCGTGGCCGCCGCCATCGGCTGGCTGGCCGTGGCGGCGGTGGCGGTGGCCGGCCAGGCGGTGGTGATGCTCCTCGTCCTGCGCGTGGTGGACAGTGTCCACGCCACCTCGTTCTGGACGCTGGTCGCCGCGACCTGGATCGCCTCGCTGGTCTCGACCGTCCTGACGTGGCTGGTCAGCGCCGGCACCGACGAGAGCTTCACGACCGCGCTGCTGCGCTACGGCGGTCGCGGCCAGACCGTGGCCGACCCGGAGGTGGACGGGGTGGTCTTCGTCCAGCTCGACGGGCTGCCCTACCCGGTGGCGAGGTGGGCCCTGCAGTCCGGGACGATGCCGACGCTGAGGCGCTGGCTGGACGACGGCTCGCACGAGCTGCGTGAGTGGACGGTGCAGACGCCGTGCACCACACCCGCCAGCCAGCAGGGCATCCTGCAGGGCACCATCGACGGCGTGCCGGCGTTCCGCTGGTACGACCGCGAGCTCGGTCGTGTCCTGGTGGCCAACCGACCGGCCGACGCCGCCGTCATCGAGGCGCGCGCGACCTCCGGCGTGGGGCTGCTCGCCGACCGGGGGGTCTCGGTCTCCAACCTGTTCTCCGGGGACGCGGAGCGCAGCATGATGACGATGAGCCAGGTCGGGCTCACGCGAGGATCCCGCGACACCCGGCGGACCGTGGCCCGTTTCGTGCTGAGACCGGACGGCTTCGCGCGCAGCTTCTTCCGGACCGTGGCGGAGGTGGTCCGCGAGCGGTTCCAGGCCCGCCAGCAGCGGCGACGGGACGTCGTGCCCCGGGTGGTCCGGCCCTGGACGTTCGCCCTGCTGCGAGCGATCACCAACGGCGTGCTGCGGGACCTCAACACCGCCGTCGTGGCCCAGGAGATGCTCAGGGGCACGCGGAGCGTCTACGTCGACTACGTGGACTACGACGAGGTCGCCCATCACGCCGGCTGCAACCGGATCGAGTCTCTCCGGGTCCTGCAGGCCCTCGACGAGGTGCTGAGGCACCTGGAGATCGTCGCGCGGGCGGCACCGCGCCGCTACCACTTCGTGGTCCTCTCCGACCACGGCCAGTCCCAGGGGCCACCGTTCGCCGAGCGGGGGCACAGCCTGGCGGAGCTGTGCGCGACCCTCACCAGTGCAGACGTCGCCGCGATGGACGCCAACGTCGAGAGCTGGGGGCCGGTCGAGGCGCTCCTCGAGGACCTGTCGGGGAGCCCCGGGACCCAGCCCGCCGCGCGCGCGACCGCCCACCGTGCCGCCGCCCGGGGACGGGTGGGCGAGGGGGACGACCTGGTGGTCCTGGGCTCGGGGAACCTGGGCCTGATCTACGTCCGCGAGCCGAAGCGGCTGCTGCTCGAGGACATCGACGAGCGTTGGCCGGCCCTGGTCCCCGGACTCGCGGCCGACCCCGGGGTGGGGTTCGTCTCGGTGCTCAGC
>NZ_JBFUMD010000509.1:0-2715 GCF_054049555.1 Nocardioides sp. P5_C9_2 | reverse complement strand
GCCTCGAGGCGCGACAGGAGCCGCAGCGTCTGGGCGTTGCCCTCGAAGCCGCCGCAGTCCTGGCTCAGCTCGGCCAGCACCCGCTCGCCGTTGTGCCCGAAGGGCGGGTGGCCGAGGTCGTGGGCCAGCGCGGCCGTCTCGGTGATGTCGGGGTGACAGCCCAGCGCACGGGCCAGGTCCCGCGCGACCTGCGCCACCTCGAGGCTGTGGGTCAGCCGGTTGCGCACGAAGTCGTCGGTCTGCGGACCCACGACCTGGGTCTTGGYCGCGAGCCGGCGCGAGGCCGCCGCGTGCACCACCCGGGCGCGGTCGCGCTCGAAGGCGGTGCGCACCGGGGCGTCCACCCGCTTGGGCGGCTCGTCGACCACGCGGGCGCGGTCGTGCTCGTCGTACAGCTCGTCGGGTGTCATCGCCCGCGAGCCTAGTGGCGCACCGGCGGGCGAGTCAGATCAGCTTCGGGAAGGTGGCGAGGAAGGCCGTGGTGGCGACGAACCCGATCGCCGCGATCGCCAGCATCAGCCACTGCGCGCGGGAGTTGCGCATCCGCGTCGCGAGAGCACTGAAGAAGAGCACGGTGGCGAACGCGACCGTCAGGATCGTGTAGTTGTCCCCGCGCTGGTTGTTGCGGAGTGCCTCCTCGTACTTGGCGTCGGCCCGGGCGTCCGCCTCCACGGACTGCTGCAGCTCGGGGATCGCGTATTCCTTCAGGTCGAACGGCGTCGGCGCGGCGTCCGGGTTCACGAGGGGTCGCTCGGCGAGCCAGACGGGGAAGGCGCTGGCCAGCGGTTCGGGGAACCGCTGCTGGAGGAAGTCGGTCAGCTCGGCGTCGTCGGACTGGTAGGCGTCCAGCCACTGGGTGAACAGCGAGACCTGGATCGTCTGCTTGCGGTTCGCGTCACCCTCGAACCGGGCCGCCTCGATGCGCGCCGTGGACGCCTGGGCGAACGAGATCGACATCGCACCGCCCCACTTGCTGGACTGGAAGCCGGCCCAGGCGGTCATGATCGCCGTGACCGACAGGAGCAGGACCGCCGCCAGCTCGAGCCAGTCGACCGCGCGGTGCTCGGGGTGCTCGTCGGCCATGTCGTCGCTCCCTCAGCTCGGACGTGCTCGCACCATCGGATCAGTAGACGGTGACGTGCACGTGGTCGTAGTGGTTGGCGGTCGTCGACCCGCGGTCGGACATGCCGCGCCAGCCCTCGCCACTGCGCTCGACGGACCAGATCTGCTGGGAGTAGATGATGTACTCGATGCCGAGCTCGGAGTAGTGCGCACGGAGGAACTCCGCGACCTCCCAGCCGGTCGCTCCACTGGTCATGATGTCGATGGCGCGGCCCTCGCCGTGCTCGCCGTCACCGCGCCACGTGCCGTACGCCGTGATCTGCGGCCAGTTGGCGCAGACGACGTCGTGGATGCCGTAGAGCGCGGCGTGGCCGGCGTCGATCGTGGACCCGTTGGTGCACTGGCCGTCCAGGGACGGACCGGTCTCGGGCTTCTCGTCGGCGAGGTAGCCGGAGGTGACCCAGCGGGACCTGCCGTCGACGACGATCTCGACCTTGTCACCGTCCTTGCGCCCGGTGACCAGGACCTTCTCGAGGGAGTCGACGAGGCCGACCTGGCGAGCGTCGCGCTCGGCGCTCGTCCACAGGTTGAGCTCGGCGGTCGTCCAGAGCGTGGTGTCGGCGGTCCGGACGGCCTGGGCCGTGGCCTTCTGCTGGCGGGCATCCTGCCGCTTCTCCTGGCGGGCTGCCTGACGGGCGTCCTGCTTCTTCTCCTGGCGGGCTTCCTCGCGGGCGTCCTGACGACGCTCGGAGCGGGAGACGACGTCGCCGCGCTGGGCGACGGTGGCGGCGGAGATGCCGGCAGCGGCGTTCGAGGACGAGGCGAGCAGGTCCTGGGTGCCGGGGACGACGGGTGAGGAGGTCATCACACCCAGGGCGACGGCGGACAGGGTCGCGAGGACGGCGACGGGTCCGGCCACCTGGATGGCTGAGGGAGTGCGGCGGGCATTGGCGTCCCGCGTGTGGCGATGCTGAGCCACAGCGTAGGTCCTTTGCTGTTGCGTGCAGGGGGATGCTGACCGACTCTCGAGCCTGTGAGGGCCTCGGGGGGAGAGGCGGGCAGAACCACGAGTGAAGCACAGCATTTCTGGCCTGTCCCAATTCCGGGGAGACTTGTCGCAGGTGTTCCCGGTCACCGGGTCGTCACCACTTCGACACCGCTGCGTTATCCGCCCGTGACCTCGAGGGCGTCCTCGCGGACGTGGAAGTCCCGGCCGTCGGTGTCGTCGAGCCAACCCTCGGGAAGCACGACACGCTTGCGCGGGGCCCCCTGGCGACCGCGCGGCGTGCCCAGCTCGCCGACCGGGAAGTCCTCGTCGGGGTCCAGGTCGACGAGCAGGTCGTCAAGGGTCGCCAGCGAGTCGACCAGCGCCAGCCGGTGCCGCAGGTCACCACCGGCCCGGAAGCCCTTCAGGTACCACGCGACGTGCTTGCGGAACTCCTTGCAGYCGCGCTCCTCCCCCATGTGCTCGCTCAGCAGCTCGGCGTGCCGGCGCATCATGGTCGCCACCTCGCCGAGCGTGGGCAGGGTGGCCACCTGCTCTCCGGCGAAGGCCGCGGCGAGGTCGCGGAAGAGCCACGGACGGCCCAGGCAGCCACGGCCGACGACGACACCGGCGACGCCGGTGTCCTGGACCATCCGCACCGCGTCGGC